>JAPLOP010000027.1 GCA_026400645.1 Alphaproteobacteria bacterium
ATCCGTCCTAAAAGATATCTCCCTGACTGTTGAAAGCGGGACAATTCTTGGAATCATCGGAAAAAGTGGCGCTGGGAAAAGCACCTTGCTCCGGTGTCTTAATGGATTGGAAACGCCCGATGATGGTCATATCTTTTTTTGTGTCAATGTTCTGACGCAGATGACTGATGATGCGTTGTGTCAGGTTCGTCAAAAGATCGGGTTTATTTTTCAATCGTTTAATTTGCTCAGCCGGCGGACAGTTTTTGAAAATGTGGCTCTTCCCCTAGAGCTCCTTGGTTTGGATCACCAAAACTCTCGATCGGGTGGGGCTGTACTCCAAGCGCGATTCATACCCAAGTCAGCTTAGTGGGGGGCAACGTCAACGCGTTGCTATTGCGCGCGCATTGGTCACGGAATCGCAGTTGCTTTTGTGTGATGAATTTGCGCGCGCATTGGTCACGGAATCGCAGTTGCTTTTGTGTGATGAATTTACGTCAGCCCTGGATCCCGAAACGACATTGGATATTCTGGCGTTGTTACGGAAACTTAACCGTGATCTTGGTATCACGATTGTTTTTGTGACGCATGACATTGGCGTGATCAAGGAACTTGCGGACGATATCTGTGTTCTGGATCATGGGAAGATTGTTGAAAATGGTCCTGTGACGCAGGTGTTAGCATCGCCACACCATCCGGTGACGCAGTCCTTGTTGGCGGAATTGTTCCATGATAATTTGCCCCAGTTTATCCAGGATCAGCTGCACGAAACCCCGATGCCACAAGACGATATCATCTTGAAATTGATTTTTGGTCCAAAAAGCTCCACTAAGCCGTTGATTTCAATGCTCTCTCAGCAATGGCAAGTGTCGATTAATATCATTGTTGGTAGCCTGAATCACATTCATACTGAAACCTTTGGGCATTTGGTGATATCGATCCCGTTCATGCCGGAGCCCATCGATCAGATGATTTCTTTTTTGAAAAATCACCAGGTCTGCGTTCAAAAAATAGGGTACATCCAATGGGCATGAATCAACTGATTGTGCAAAGCCTTTATGAAACGGTGGCGATGGTCTTTGGGTCAACCGCGATTGGTCTGGCCCTGGGGATATACCTTGGGACAACCCTGTTTAATATGTCGCAACAGGGGTTGAAACCTAATGCAGGGCTGTATGAATCGCTCAGCTTTTTGGTGAATAGCGCGCGATCGATTCCGTATATTATTCTGACGGTTTTATTGATTCCTGTGACGCGTTTTTTGATCGGGACGTCCATTGGAACGGGGGCGGCCATTATCCCCCTTAGCATTGCGGCGGTGTTGCTGATTGCGCGCTGTACCGAAGACGCCCTTCAATCCGTGCCAAAGGGGTTGATTGAGGTTGGGCATTCATTGGGCGCAAAACCACAGGATATTATCTGGAAGATTATCTTTCCAGAGGCATTGCCCCCCATTATTTCGGGCGTTACAACCGTCATGATTAATATCGTTGGATATTCGGCAATGGCCGGTACCGTCGGCGGAGGTGGATTGGGGGATCTTGCTATCCGGTACGGTTATCAGCGCTATGATACGGTTTTGATGGTTCTGATCGTGGTGATTATCTTTGCGTTGGTTCAGGCGATTCAAATGATTGGGCAATGGCTGACTAATAAATGCCGTCATTGATGGGCGTTCATGTCTCGTAATCTGATTCGGTCCCTTGTTATACTCAGCAAGCTGGAGCAACAGGCGATTGACGAACTGCGTGTAAAAATCACAATCCTTCAAAACCAGATTGATGCCATTCAGCACGCTTTGGATGCTCAACAAGAAAAACGACAAGCTGAATTCAAGATCCTGGCAACGGCTTCGCAGCCATCTCGTACTTTTTCCATTTATATTGAAAACGAAGAAAAAAAACGCCAAGACGCTGTGGAATCCCTGCGACGCTTTGAGGGGGAGTATGGTGAATTGCAGGATAAATTACGCGATCATTATGGGACCCTAAAAGGATACGAATCCCTGATTGAAAAGAAGAACCAGGCCCTGGTTCAGGAGGAAAAGAAAGCAGAGCAAACAATTTTAGATGAAATTGCCTTAAATAGAATTAAATAATTAATTTTCAATGTTAACACTATTTTAAGTACTTAATGATCTAATATGAATTAGAAATGAAAGTTAATACTAATTCTATTGGAGTCTGCCATATGATCAATTTTATTAAAATGTTGAGCTTGATGCTGATGTTGCATGAGGCTGTTTGTGCCAGCGACCCTGCTTTGTGCCCGGATAGCGACGATGATGGGGGTGCGATTATTAGCAAATATTTTTCAACGCTTTATATCCCGGCCAACATGCCGGTGGCGGAGCAGACCCCCCTGCCATCGGGTATATCGACCCCGTTATTATCAACGCCGGTCGATCACGCCGATAATAAGATTCAGATTACGCTTGAAAAAATAACTCCGTTTCATGCGGGAAAAGGATTGGCACTTGTCAGCATAGAGGATTTTCTTGCAGCCCTTAAGGGAAAAATAGAGGAGGAAGAAATCCACTTAATTCAAGCAGACCTTAATGATGCATTTGCCCAGCAAGTTCGGGACACATCTTTGTTGGATCGTAAATAAGTCTCGTTAAGCATGCGGACGATTCATAAAAGTTTTCTGAATTTAAACTAAAAATTCATCAATTTTGATTTATCCTTAATGTAGCGTGTGATTTTTTATTCGGTGTTTTTGTGATTTTTCGTTTTTTGGTTCTTGTTTGTTTTTCGGTCTTATCGCTTGGATCCGTTTCTGGTATCTATGCATCCTCGTCAGATCATGAGGCAAGCTCTATCATAGAAAGCAGTTTTGCTGGCTCAAGGCAGGAGAATATAGATGAAATTTTTTTGGGACATCCGTGTAATGTATGCTTTCCTGATTCATTGCGGCGAATACCTGAATTGCGTAATGAGGCAATCGAATGCCTTGTTCGGCTATGCAGCAATCAATTGGACAAGTTATTTCGGGGTGACCTGTCGTCAAAAATAGATATTGATATGTTAATGCGGGAAAGGCTAATGGCTGCCCTAGAGGAGGGTGCTTTTTCCCACAATGACCCATTTTCGTTTACGGCTTATTCTGTTCTGCGCGACTATATGCAAATTGGTTCGAAAACGACTGTGCTTGGTTTTCTGGAGCGTTCCAATGCGAAACATCGCAATACAGTTTCTATGGCATATTCATGGAAAACAAATCCGCTTGGTATAGAGGCCTATAAAAAACCATGGGGTGAATTATGCGCAGAGGATCAGGGGAAAATCCTGCTTTATGCAGATTGTGGATCTATGCTTTTTCAATCTATTTGTATGCGTTCTTTGATTTTGGGTTGTGATCCAAGTGGATTCGAGAAGGAATTATGGCAATGCATGAATAATCAATGGCAGACAGCATTTGATTTTTTTGTCGATTATTATGCACATCGATTGAAAAGTTCACAAACGCAGCAAGGCCAGGACCATCTGCGGGGGCGCATCCTGAACCACATTCATGAAAGCCCGCGGGCTCAGGAATGGATTGCGAAAGAACTTATCAAAGATGTACCCAATCAGTTTCTTTTGGGAATCTTTAAAGATCAATACAACTTGGATTCGAATCTTGGTCCGATAGAGTCAATGATGGCGGTCTCCTCCTCTTGTATGTACCCCGCATTCTGGGGGTGCCTTTCTGAGCTTGTCTCCTTAAAGAAAGGTTTGTGGGCCGAAAAAACAGATGGTAGCAGACTGATTACTTTGGAGGCTTGGCAAAATTATTGTCTTGTCGTGCGAAAAAACAAGGCGTGCGCCGGTGTTATTGGGGATGCATTGGCGGCAGCTGTCAGTAGCAGTGACCCCATTATGAGTATGGGATTCAGTGCAAAAATGCCAATCGAGAGGGCGGCATACCTTGAAAAACTGACGGACACCAGCAAGCTAGCTAATGAAATCATGGTACAGGCCATGATTGGCAATTATTTGGGGTATCCCTATCAGACTATTCGCGATTATTTTGGTATAGGTTCAGAGACCAGCGTCGAACAGGCGCAAAAAATACAGCTAAAAGGTGATTCTATTTTTGATAAGATTTTATCTTGCACATCTTGCTCAACAACAGAGGCAGAAAATTCGGATGATCAAGTTCAGTTCGTTGAGCAGTCAAATCGTGACATCAGGAATCGTCTGCTTTCGTCCTGTTTTACGCTGGGGATTCAAACGGCCAGTCCCTTGGCCAGGAAATTTTGGATGGGTGATCCCAATGCAGAACAAGAGAGTCAGCAAAAAGGAATGTTGGTGACCCTTGTTGATCAGTTGGAGCAAGAGGAAGCGAAAAACAGAACAGAAAATAGAAGCATGGCAAAAGTTTTTCCCGAAACACAAGATCAACATCAGGAGGCTAAGCGCCAATTAAGAGAGCTTTTTACGGTCGCATTTGATATTGCTGAGATTTTTACGATTGAAAATGCCTCCCTGCCACGGGAATGCATGGATCCCGCCACGCTTTTAGCAAGGTAGAATTTTGCAGCCAAACCGAATAAAAGATAGTGATCAACACAACAGATTCCAATGTCCATCCCATCAAACGCTATGACAAAGTTTGTTTTTGGTTTATGATCGTTGCAATATTAGGCAACAGTTATCCAGGGTAAAAGTCGTTGATGTTTTCCACTTCTTCTCGTCACTCAAAAATGATCACTATGAAACGCAATAAATGGGATGAGATTTTCGATCATTATCGCTTACCGGAACCGGTGGCTGTCCAAAAACTGCTGGAAAAAACAATTTTCTCCGAGGAGCAGTTTGAAAAAATCGAACAGCACGCAGTGGATCTTATTCAAAAGGTGCGCCAACAAAAATTAAAAGCATTTAGCATCGAAAGCTTTTTGCAAATGCATCAGCTGAGCAGCCAAGAAGGGCTTGCCATGATGTGCCTGGCGGAGGCACTTTTGCGTATTCCCGATTCAACAACGAAAACACAATTTATCCGGGATAAAATAACATCGGGGGATTGGACCAATCAAAACAATTCCGATGAAGAAGGGTTCATAGCCCGCTTAACGAACCTTGGGTTGTTGGCAACCAGTAAGGTCCTAAGTTGTGGATTTGAGTCACAAGGTATTTTCGCGACGATTGCATCCCTGACACGACGTTTTGGCGAGCCTGTCATTCGACAAATCATGGCACAGGCCGTTAAAATCATGGGCCAGCAATTTGTGACGGCGGAAACCATTGAAAAAGCTATTGCCCGGGCTCCTGCCCTTGAGGATCTTGGGTACCGATATTCCTATGACATGCTGGGCGAGGGGGCCCGCACCAAAAAAGATGCGCAACGATACCTCGAATCTTATTTGCATGCGGCAACTATTATTGGTCACTCTGTTACCGACAAGGCAGTCGATGTTTTTTCGGTGCCCAGTTTATCGGTTAAATTGTCGGCGCTGCATCCCCGTTACGAACTGGCAAAGCACGAAAGAGTCATGGCAGAGCTTTTGCCGAATGTTCTGCAGATTGCCCAAAAATGTAAAGAATTGGGGATTGGATTAACAATCGACGCCGAGGAAACCGAACGGTTGACGCTGTCCCTAAAAATGTTCGACGCCTTGTTTTCGCATCCTGATTTGGCAGGGTGGGATGGATTGGGTTTGGCAGTTCAAGCCTATCAAAAACGGGCGCCTGTTGTGATTGATTGGCTGATCGAATTGGCCGAACGGAATCAAAAGCGCATGGGCATTCGTTTGGTCAAGGGTGCGTATTGGGATTCAGAAATCAAAAAATCCCAAGAACGTGGTTTGTCCGATTATCCTGTTTATACCCAAAAAATCCATACGGATTTATCTTATTTAACCTGTGCCAATAAAATGTTGGATGGGGCTGCATGGATTTATCCACAATTCGCTACGCATAATGCCTATACGGTGGCTGCGATTCAGGAGCTTGCCCGCAGCAAAGATGTGCAGGCCTATGAATTTCAAAAGTTGCACGGTATGGGCGAATCCCTTTATCAGCAAATTACTGACAAAACCACTGAACCAACAGGCTATCCGTCGACCCCCTGTCGTATTTATGCGCCCGTTGGGGAATATCGTGATTTGTTGGCCTATCTGGTTCGGCGTCTGCTTGAAAATGGCGCGAACAGTTCGTTTGTGAATCAAATTCATGATCCAAAATTCCCGATCAGCCGGCTGATTACCAATCCAATTTACGAGGCTGAGGCTTTAAAAGGTGCTTCGCATCCAGCGATTCCGTTGCCAAAGGATATGCTACTTCCCCATCGGGACAATTCAATTGGGTTGGATTTGTGGAACGAAATCAGTATTAAAGACATTGAAAAATCCCTGGCGTCCCTTCCGGCAGAATTGGATCCCGTGCTGCCCACGCCGGAAAATGTGGTACATCAGGCGGTTGATATCGGCTGCCTTCATTATGAAAAATGGAGCCGCACCTCGGTTGAAAATCGTGCCCTTATTATCGAACGGTTTGGGTTGATGCTCCAACAGAACTGCCAACAGCTGATGAATCTTTTGGTCAAGGAAGCTGGAAAAACCGTTCCGGATGCTGTTTCTGAAATCAGAGAGGCGATAGATTTTTGTTATTATTATGCGAATCAAGCGCGGTCTTATCAAACGCGGCCGCATCCTTTGCCCGGGCCAACGGGCGAAGTCAATCAGCTGAGCTATCATAGCCGTGGTGTTTTTGTGTGCATCAGCCCCTGGAATTTCCCCCTGGCAATTTTTGTGGGACAGGTCGTCGCAGCGCTTGTGACCGGAAATTGCGTGATTGCAAAAACGGCTGAACAAACACCACGGGTTGCGCAACTGGCTATCGATTTGGCGTATCAAGCCGGAATCCCTCAGGGTGTGTTGCAGTTTATTAAGGTTCCTGGCGTTCGTCTGTCGGAGGTTATTTTACAAGATCCCCGCATTGCTGGCGTTGCTTTTACGGGATCAACAGATGCTGCGCGTCATATTAACATGACAATCGCCCAAAGGAATGGACCTATCATCCCTCTTATTGCAGAAACGGGTGGCATTAATGTCATGATTGTGGATTCGTCGGCCTTGTCAGAGCAGGTCGTTGTGGATATCATGACATCCGCCTTTCAAAGTGCGGGTCAGCGGTGTTCATCGTTGCGTCTTTTGTTGGTTCAAAATGACATTGCTGATTATGTTCTTGAGATGTTAAAGGGCGCGATGGCTGAACTTGAGCTGGGTGATCCTGTTTTGATGTGCACAGACGTTGGCCCCGTGATCGACGCCAGGGCTAAAGACGATTTATTGCAGTATGTGGCAGAGCTTGAGCAAAACCCAGATCACGCACGCTTATTGTATCGGTGTGAATTGCCAGAATCGTTGGAAAGCGGTAATTTCGTGGCGCCGCAATTGTGGCAACTATCATCGGTCAGGGACCTCACCAAAGAAATTTTTGGTCCCATCCTGCATTTGGTTAGCTACAAGGGGGAATACCTGGACCAAGTTTTGCAAGATATTAATTCGACCGGATATGGGTTGACGTTGGGTCTTCACAGCCGTTTGGAATCCACCATTCAGCAAGTTTATTCCAAGGCGCGCGTTGGAAACATCTATGTTAACCGCAATATGATTGGTGCCGTTGTTGGGGTTCAACCCTTTGGCGGGGAGGGGTTATCCGGAACGGGGCCAAAGGCCGGTGGGCCGAATTATTTGCTTCGGTTCATGGCGGAAAAAACATTCACCCAGGACACAACCGCCGCGGGTGGAAATGCATCATTGTTGGCGGTTTCTTGAGGTATCGCACACAAAAGCTATTTTCACAAATGATCAAGTTTCCTGGAGGGTGAAGCAAGCGTAGCTATCCAGGATTCGTACGATTGGATTATGAAAATGGTATTTTTGTACCCGTCAAGCACCCAAAACCAAACTACAGAATCCCCAGCGCCTTTAACGAAACATGACAATCCTTGCCAATAATAATATGGTCATGCAAAATTACACCCAATGCCTGCGCTGCTGCATTGGTTTGCCGCGTTATGTCGATGTCACTTTGCGATGGTGTCGGATCGCCGCTTGGGTGATTGTGCACCATAATCAGCGCGGATGCCCCAAGGTCCAGCGCACGCTTGATGATTTCCCTGGGGTACGATGGTGTGTGATCAACGGTACCGGTTTGCTGAACCTCTGCCGCAATCAGCTGATTTCGTTTATTCAGAAACAAAAGCCGAAGCTGTTCACGCATGTTGTACGTCATGTGGGCATGGCAATAGTCCAATACCTTTTCCCAGTTAGAGAAAATCGGTTTCTTGATGACTTGTTGTTTTAATTGACGCTGTGCCAATGCTTGATGGACTTTAAACGCATGACTGATTGCGGGGCCAACGCCGTCGATCTCCTGAATCAAGTGCGCATCAGCCTCTATCAGGGCGCCGATAGTCCCAAATCTATCCAACAAAGCTTTTGCAATCGGCTTTGTATCGCCACGGGGAATGATCAGATACAAAAACATTTCCAAAACTTCGTAATCCGCCAATGATTCAGATCCGGTTTTGCCAAACCGTTCCTTTAGGCGCTGTCGGTGGCCATGGTAATGGGGGGATGATGGCATATATTACCGTATCCCCGACGCATCAAGCAGCTTTATCGCTGCTGCCCGTGCTTCGTCAGTCACAACGGCCCCGGCTAACATTCGGGCGATTTCTTCTGTTCGTTCCTGGGCGTTTAAATTTCTGATAATGGTCATGGTATGGGTGTCTTGTTCCTGTTTTGAAACCTGAAAATGATGGCTGGCATGGGCCGCCACCTGGGGGGAATGGGTAACGGCGATTACCTGAACATGCCCGGATAATTTCGCCAGACGGCCCCCAATTGCGGCCGCCACAGATCCCCCAACGCCCGTGTCAATTTCATCAAAAATAATTGCCGACAAGTCGCTTTTTTTGGTTAGTGATTCCGCCAAAACAACCTTTAGGGCCAGCATAATCCGCGCTAACTCTCCACCAGAGGCGGCCTTATTCAGGGGCGCCAGTTTTTGCCCTTTATTGGCTGCAATTTGAAATTCAATTCCATCTAGACCAAATGAAGTCGGGTCTTCCAGCGCCGTTAGATTAATACTGAAACGAGCCTCTGGCAGCTTAAGGTCAGCCAATTCCGGCCCCAGGCGATCCTCCAGAATGGACGCGGCCTGATGACGGTGCTGGGTGATTTTTTCAGCCAAACTTTTATAGGCGATTTGGCATTCTTGATGCCGTTCCTCGCACTGTTTTAATTCTGTGTCACCCTCTAGGCGATTGATGCTGTCCTGGGCTTTCATGTAAAATTCATACAACTCAAACGGCTGCAAAGCATATTTTCTGGCCACCGCACGCAGGGCATAAAGCCTTTCCTCGATACGATTCAGTTCCTCTGCGGTGCTTTGATTGAGGGTGTATAACTTTCGCAGGCTTTCCAGAGTATCGGCCACCTCTAGTCGCGCACGATCCAGCGATTGGCAAATTTCCCCCAGGGCCGCCAGCTGAATTGTATTGGCCCGTTCAAGGTTTTTTTGGATGGTATATAGCGCCGTGCTCAGATCAACGGGTGTATTCAAGTTTTGCAAGGCGGCCTGAATGGCGTCAGCAATCTTGCCGTACTGCCCGATATCCTGCCGCTTTTGAAGAAGGTCTTGTTCCTCATTTTCCTTTGGGGCCAGCTTTCCAAAATCAGTCAGAACCTGCTGATAATGGGAACGTTGTCTGACTGCATCCGCTTGAAGGGTTCGCTGTTCTTCCAGTTCCTTTTTTGTGCGACACAAATCCTGATATGCTTGGAAAATATCCTTTAGGTGCGATTCGAATTCTGCGCAGTGTTTGACAGTAAACTCATCCAAAACTTGTCGATGAAGCCCAGGATTGAGTAAATTATCAAATTGGCCATGAATTTCAACTAGGGAATCGCCGACCTCCCTTAAAAGGGAAATGCTTACGGGTTGATCATTAATGAATGCTCTCCCCCGGCTGCTTTGATGGATGGTGCGCCTCAACACAAGAACGTTATCCTGTGGCAGGATGTCTTTTTCAACAAGAAGAGCCTTCAGGGATTCAGGAAAATCGGATGATGAAAAAGAAAATTCCGCGGTGACTGTCGCTTGCTCTGTCCCTTGGCGAATCAGGGACAAATCCCCCCGCATCCCAAGGGCCAAACTGAGCGAATCAAGAACGATCGATTTGCCAGCCCCCGTTTCCCCCGTTAAGGCGGTAAAACCATCCCCGAAGGATAAATCCAAACTTTCGATCAGGACGACATCTCGGATAGACAGGGAGGCTAGCATCGTTTCCTATTGTGTTTATTGAAGCGTTTGGGGAGCATGCTGTTTGATAAGCTCGTAAGCATCCTTATACCAATCGCTGTTGGGATAATTGTGCCCAAGTATTGCTGCGGTGGATTTTGCCTCACTGGGCAAATTCAACACAAGGTAACATTCAACCAATCGATAAAGCGCTTCTGGTGCATGAGAGGTCGTTTGATAGGTGTCAATCACACCTTTAAATCGGTTGACAGCCGCTAGATATGATGCCCGTTTTTGGTAATAGCGCCCAGTCTCCATTTCCTTGCCAGCCAAATGATCCTTGATAAGTTCGAGCTTGAATTTAGCATCCTTGGCATACGAACTTGTGGGGAATCGGGCAACGATTTCTTCGAACGCCTTTAGCGCTTGCTCGCTTGCCTTTTGATCACGCTCAACAATGGCGATTTGTTCGTAATGACAAAGGCCCAGCATGTAATAGGCATAAGGAACCTCGGCATGACCAGGGTGCAGCTGGATAAATGTATTAAACCCTTCAATTGCTTCGTCATATTTTTTTGCTTCGTAATAGCAATAGGCCGACATAATCTGGGCCTTTAAAGACCAATTGGAATAGGGGTGTTGGCGCTCAACCTCGGCAAATGCTTTGGCAGCTTTGGTATAGTTTTCGCCATCCAATTGAGTTTGTGCCGATGTATATAGGTCTTCAACACTACGGTCCGCATAGGTATCATCCTTGTCAGAGCATCCACTAACCATTAACGCAAAAACTAAAAAGAAAACCAACTTCGGAGAAACCCGTCGTGGGGCCACTTTAAACCAAGCAATCATCATCAAAATCCGTCCAAAAGACTCATTATTTTATATCTACTGTAGCATTTCTAACATACATAGGCGTGTAGAGCCAGTATTGTTTAAAGTTGATAAACATGCTGATATTTCAAGGCAGCCTCTTCCCAGCTGTAATCTGCCATCATCCCATTTTTCTGAATGGCATTCCATTTCTTTGGGCTGTCCTGCCACAAGTGAAATGCGCTCCATACAACATCAACAAAATAATGATCGTCCCAAAGATAAAATCCATTACCAAGTCCGATGTCTTCTTGTGGTGAGTCGGACAAAAAGGAACATGGCACAATCGTATCCTTAAGGCCACCAACGGGTCGAACCAAAGGAACCGCCCCATACTTCATGGCATAAAGTTGGGTTAGTCCACAGGGTTCCGAATAAGATGGCATCAAAAATAAAACAGCACTACTGAACAGACGTCTTGCCAATCTCTCGTTTAGGCCACGATAGATTTTCACAGTATCCGGAAGTTCCGTTGGAATAAAAATACTAGAATCCGCCGATGCATCATTCAGCAATAATATGCCTTGCCCAGGAAGGCGCGACAAAGAATTTAAAATAAGCCTGATGCCCTTTTCGTGTGATACACGACTAACAACACACCATAAAAACGCATCCTCATCACAAGGTAAGCCAAGTTCCTTTTGAAGACTGACCTTGTTTTTCTTACGATTTTTTATTGTTTCTGCCGTATAGGTATGTTCGATCTGTGGATCTGTTTCGGGGCTCCAAAGACTAGAATCCACCCCATTCAGAATACCAAAAAGAGATTCTTTTTTGGTTTCCAAAAGCCCCTCCATACCAAAACCATTTTTTTGAATTTCCTGGGCATAGGTCGGGCTGACGGTTGTAATTGCATCGGCGAAATAAATACCCCCCTTTAAAAAGGAGAGATTTCCATAATATTCCAACCCATTCATCGACCAAAAATGATCCGGCAACCCAAGGCTTTTGAAAGAATCTGCTGGATAAAGGCCTTGATAAATAAGATTGTGAATTGTTAGAACAGAACGTGGCTTACAGGGATCGTCAATCGCCGCCAGATAGGCGGCAGCAAGGGCAGTTTGCCAATCATGACAGTGGACAACATCAGGTGTCCATGATGGATCAATTTTATACAAATGCGCCGCAACCCAACATAAAGTCGCGATCGTTTCCTGGGACATTTCGTATGGATTATCGGGCAAACACCGCCCATCTTTCCAATCAAAAAGATAGGTCGTATAGTCGCCTAGTTTCGCTTTTTCCAGTGATAACCAGGGCAGATCATGCTGCACTTCTGTGACATCCTGCGCGATTTCCCTTAGTTTCGGATATGCAGGAATTAAAAGACGCGTCTCTATGCCGATTTTTGGAAGATATTCCAACAGGGATGGAATAACATCCGCCAACCCCCCAACTTTAACAAAGGGGGCAAATTCACAAGCAACCTGAATAACTTTCATCTGAATAACCTTTATAAGGGGCTTTTATAAAAATTTAAGTATGTTCTTTTTTGTAACGATCGTTATTCCGTTATCTGTATAGTGAAAGTTTTTCTTATCATTAATGGGATCAAGGCCGATCGTCATGTTGTTGGGGATTTTAACATTTTTTTCCACAATGACACGATGTAAATTACAATTCTCGCCAACATGGGCCCCTGGCAAGATGAGAGATTCCCGAATATTTGTTTTGCTTCCAATCTCGCTGTGGCTAAAAAGAACCGAATGCTCCATCGAACTTTTATGTCCGACCGTGCACCCATCGCCCAGCACCGTGTTATGCAGCGCCCCAGAAATTCGGGTGATATTGTGCCCCTTGCTAACGGTTGTCATGATTGGCCAATGGTGTTTTTCTAGTTGGATTTTTCCAGATGTTAAATCCATGTTGGCCCTCCAGTAATCATCTGGCGTGGCTATGTCATACCAAAAACTTTTTTCAACAGAATCAAAATCGTACGTATACCCCTTTCCAATTGCCAAAGAGGCCGGAATAATATCATGACCAAAATCATCCCCATAGGACGGATCTGCTTCTAAAATAGAATATAAAAAAGAGGCCGTATAAATATAGATCCCCATGCTGGCATAACAATGATCTGGATTGTGCGGGATCGTTGGCGGATTAGATGGCTTTTCAATAAAAGCATTAATCTGATAATCGTCATCGACCCCTATGATGCCAAATCCCCGTGACATTTCTAACGGTACAGATTTCGCAAGGATTGTCAGGTCCGCCCCTTTTTGTATGTGATAATCTATGCTTTCGCGAAAATCTACGGTGTAGACATGATCGGCCGCCGCAATGACGATATATTCTGGGTTATAGCCCTTGATCGTATCAAGATTTTGCCTGACCGAATCCGCGGTACCTTTGTACCAATCCTGCTGATCATTTTTTTGTTGAGCGGGCAATAAATCAATCGTTGCCTTTTTCATCGGGGATGAAAGCGGGCTGTTGATATGTTTCAATAAGCTGGTTGAATTGTATTGTGTGATCAGCCCAATGTGATCAATATCGGAATGATAAAAATTCGACAAAACGAAATCAACAAGTCGATAGCATCCCCCAAAATGCAAGGCTGCCTTTGCTCTTTTCTCTGTCAACGGAAGCAAGCGATTTCCGGCGCCCCCTGCCATAATAATTCCCATGACGGACGGTTTCTTTTTTGAAATTATTCTGTTACGCATATTCTGGGCTTCCCTCGTAAATCAAAAAAAGTGTAGATAAGGGTGGAATATCAATTTTGAGAGATCCATCAACCATTTCGATCTGCTGCATTGAAAACAATCCCGTCCCCCCATATATCGCATCATCTGTGTTGAGAATAATTTTATAGCAACCAGGTAAAGAAACCGTTAACAAATAAGAATATCTTGGGACTGGTGTCAAATTACAGATGACCAGCACGCTCTGTTTTTTTGTCAGATCACATGTGGCGGAATGTCGATAAAAACTGATCACGCTGTTTTGGCGATCGTGATAATCGACCCATTCAAACCCACTGGATTCATGATCCATCTCAAACAAAGCCCTTTGTGTCTGATAAAGACTATTCAGATCCTGCACCAACTTTTGCGTGCCTCGATGAAAGACATGATGAAACATTTCCTCCTGCAACAAGTGCCAATCTAAACTTTCCTGGTGATTCCATTCTTTCCATTGGGCAAGTTCTGACCCCATGAATAATAATTTCTTACCAGGGTGCCCATACATAAATCCGTACAAAGCCCGCAGATTAGCAAACTTTTGCCAAGCATCCCCTGGCATTTTGCTTAAAAGGGACTGCTTTCCATGAACAACCTCATCATGGCTTAATGATAGAATGAAATTTTCTGAATACGCATAAATCATTCCAAATGTCAGATGGTGATGTTCATAGTGCCGATAAATGGGATCTTTTTCGAAATAGCGTAAAACATCATTCATCCACCCCATGTTCCATTTGAACCCAAACCCAAGGCCGCCAGCATACGTTGGTCTGGATACATTGTGAAAAGCCGTCGATTCCTCCGCAATCATCAGGATGCCCGGATACCGTTCATACATCAGTGTATTCAAACGCTTTAGAAAATCAACGGCTCCAAAATTAATGTTTCCGCCATACATGTTAGGAAGCCATTCGCCATCCTTTCGACTGTAATCCAGATAAATCATGGAACTGACTGCATCAACCCGAAGGCCATCAATATGGAATTCACGAAACCAGAAATCGGCATTGCTGATTAAAAAGTCAGCGACCTCGTGACGCTCCACATTATAAATAAGCGTTTCCCAATCTGAATGCCAACCCATGCGCCAGTCTTCATGTTCATATAAATAACTGCCATCAAACTGCTTGAGGCCATATTCATCGATTGGAAAATGGGCGATTACCCAATCTAAAATAACACCAATCCCATTTTGGTGGCATTGATCGATGAAATAAGCAAAATCTGCAGGGGATCCAAAACGTGATGTTGGTGCATAAAGTCCCAAGGGTTGATATCCCCATGATCCATCATAGGGATACTCCGCAATGGGCAACAGTTCGATATGGGTAAAGCCCATTTCCTTGACATAGGGAATCAGCGTACTGGTTAGCTCTCGATACGTTAAAAATCGATTGCCTTCTTCTTGAACGCGCCGCCATGATCCAAGATGGCATTCATAAATGGACATCGGCTTATGATAGGGATTGCTGACTTCTCTTTCCTTGATCCATTTTTGATCGCCCCATTGATACGCGCTCGATTCCTTGACAAGCGAAGCGGTCCTTGGGGGATGTTCGCTTTGAAAAGCAACCGGGTCAGCCTTGACATGTGTTCCGCCAAAGGAATCGGTTATGTGAAACTTGTACCAATCTCCGCTTTTGGCCTGGGGTAAAAATAGCTCCCAAACGCCGGATTGATGCCTTAGTCGCATTGGATGGCAAAGGTGATTTCCCATATTAAAGGATCCGATGACGCTGACCCTTTTCGCATTTGGGGCCCACACAGAAAAAAGAACCCCCCTTACAGACCCAACAACAATTTCATGGGCCCCCAGAATTTTGTCCAAACGCGTGTGATTTCCTTGGGAAAAAAGCGCCAAATCCTCCTCTGGTAACAAACTACCAAATTGATAAGGATCATAGAATCGATTCACGCAATCTGCATAGTGAACTTCTAGTTCATAAAGACCCGGGTCCTTTTGTACTTCGGCAACAAATCCACCTTTTTCGCCAACCTTACAAAAAGGAATAGAACCATTTTTTGTGATAAGATTGACCTGTAAAGCATGGGGCAAAAAAGCCCTTACTTCGGTGGAATTTTTTGCTATGGAATGACTTCCAAGAAAAGAAAATGGATCCAAAAATTGACCATCTGAAATAGCGTCGAAAATATCTATAAAAACAGTCATTCTATGTAATCCCATAATAAAAAAATTGAACAGAGAAAAACATTTTATGTTCGATAATCAATTTTGTACCCGGACCAACCGACTGGGTTTTTTGCTTAAAAATCGCATTTTTCTTATCCCTTGTAACTAGTATCCATTACAATTTTTGTTAAATCAATCCCTGTATTTTCCTAATTTTTTTATACTACATTGGAAATGGGAATGTTTTTATGAAAGATGGAAAAAGAACGCGATTCCACAGAAATAGGCTTACCCGACAAACAATCAATCGAACAATCGGGATTTATCGAGGTGTCTAAAATTTTTTCCCAGCCAGTAGAATTTTCCAAGGCAACAGACGAACAACGCGGAAAAATGACATCTTGGTTCCTAAAAGAACCATTGATTATAAAGAAAAATAGATCGGTCCCCTTGTTGGAATTTTTGACCCCGCAAGCCAACATAAAGCACAACAGTCCTTCTTGCTCGCCCCAATCATCGTGGGTTTTTTCAATTCCATTTTTTGTGTACCAAGAAATATCTTTTAGCTTGCTTTCTTTGTTGATGATGGCGCCCTGAAGGAATGAATCTGTGCGATATATTTGTTCTCTGATTTTATGAAGCTGGGTAATCAGGGGGAGGCACCATTCCGTATCCCCGCTATCCCAATTGACCCAGCCTATTTTATTATCCTGGCAGTAGGTATTATTGTTTCCGCCTTGGCTATTATGAAGCTCATCGCCCGACAAAATCATCGGCACACCACGAGATAGCAATAATGTTGCCAAAATATTTTTCTTTGTTTTGATGCGCTCCGCCAAAATGCGGGGATTATCCGTTTTTCCCTCAAAGCCATGATTAAAGCTAAAATTACTATCAGATCCATCGCCGTTATTCTCGAGATTTTCCCTATTATATTTGAACGTATAGGAAACAAGATCTTCAAGGGTAAATCCATCATGGGCAGTGACAAAATTAATACTTGCCGATGGTTTTCTTTTGTCTTTGTCAAAAATGGGCGCAGATCCAAGTATAACTGTCGCTAAGTCGTTCGTTAAACTTTCTTCGCCCCTCCAAAAACGACGGACTGTATCCCTGAAATAGTCATTCCACTCGGACCAACCTTGCGGAAATTTACCAAGTTTGTAACCATCGTGCCCCGTATCCCATGGTTCCGCGATCAACTTTGCTTGCTGTAAAGCGGGGTCTTGCATGATGCAATAATAAAGGTGTCCAACCGATTCGTAACCGTTGTGTGATCGAAACAATTCAACGCCCAAATCAAAACGAAATCCATCCACACCGACATGTAGAAACCAATATCGCAAAGAATCCATGACCAATTGAAGAACACAGGGGTTGGTCAGGTTTAATGAATTTCCACATCCCGTATAGTCAACATAATCAGCCTTGGAATCGCTTAAATGATAGTAAGAAAGATTATCGATTCCACGGTAACATAGCATCGGTCCCTGTTGATTTCCTTCGCCTGTATGATTAAAAACAACATCCAAAATGATCTCGAAACCCTCTTGATGGAGTTTCTGGATAATTTTTTTCATTTCACCCAGGTCATTGTTGACTAAATAATCCGAATGCGGCGCAAAGAAATTGATGGGATTGTATCCCCAGTAATTACTTAACCCCTTGTCAGTCAAATGTTTATCATGGGAAAACGACTGGATGGGCAAAAGTTCCAGCGTTGTAACGCCAAGCGCCTTGAAATGGTTAATCATTTCGTCAGAAACCAAAGCATTGAATTTACCTCTCCACGATACGGGGATACCTGGATGAGTCTGTGTTATTCCCTTTACATGAATTTCATAAATCACCGTTTTCGACCAAGGGACATTCACACACGCCGAATCCTCGTCGGAATTTTTTTCATCAACGACAATGCATTTTGGTGTAAACGGGGCACTGTCAAGCGACCATGAATCTGTATTGCAAAAATGGGATTCATGGACATAAATTGGACCCGATAAAAGACGGGCATAGGGATCAATCAATAATTTATTGGGATTAAACCACAGTCCCTTTTCTGGCAAAAAAGAACCGTGAACCCGGTATCCATATAATGTCCCTGGTCCGATGGCATCGATATAAACATGCCAGATATTATCTTCATTATTTTTTAGTGAGATTCTTTTTGTTTCAGACAGACCATCTTCTGAAAACAAACAAACTTCTATGTGTTCTGCATTGGCTGAAAAAATAGAAAAATGGGTCCCATAGCCATCAAAGTGGGAACCAAGAGATATGTTTTTATCGGCTAACATTTATGGCCAACCTTAATGGGAGATTCCTTGCAATCTATAACAACAGGAAAGCTGATTTTGCTTTTGCTGGCCTTTGTTTTGATGGCACCTCTGACAACAATGGACAAAGATTGCCTGTTTTGACTGTAGTTTGCCACCTGAACATCGACAGATGTTATTCTGGGCTCAAAGGTTCGTATAGTTTTCTCGCAGATCTTTGCAATTTTTTTTCTTTTATGACTATTTGCCGCATCAAGGGATGAAAAATCAATCAAACCAAAAAGGGACGGCAATCCGAAACTTAAGATGCCATCCTCCTTTGTCGTATAAGTTTTGCGTTTTTCCACAAAGCGTGTATTGAGTATTTTTGAGACCTCAGCCATGACGGACTGAACGACAGCCTCTCCTTCTAAAAAGAAGCTGTTCGTATTTTCCCATTCCTGCCCTGGGTCCTCGTCAACAAGTCGATCAAATAAGGGTGATTTAATCCCATATCTGTTTTTCGGTTGACTTTGGACCTGTTGAATAACGCTCATCTTTATCCCTTACTGGGCGGTCATTTCCGCATAATTCATTTCACTGACAATCTGGCCCTTATTATTACCATCAACGTCATAGACAAAAATTGTATTGGTTTTGACGGTAATCCTAAGATACAAAACAAGGGCACCAAGTTCTTGTTGATGTAGCTGAACAAAACATTTTTTAAAGTCAATCACCTGTAACTTTACTTTCATGCTTTGTATGTTTCCAAGCCTGACAATCTGAACAAGATCCAGGGGGATTCCCTTGTACATATTTGTCTCCAGGGTCGCGCCATAGCCCCCATTTGGGACCTTTAGAATCAGGTCTGAATGTTTAATCGTTGCAGAGCCCGGAGAAATATCCCCAAAAGACTGTCGACTCGATGCGCCAAACCATCCCAATAATTCACAATGATCGGTATAATCAACAACACTAGAACTCATCAAGCCATCAATTTTAACCATCCATTCTGGCGATTTGATGCTTGTATCATTTGTCGTGGGCGCAATGGTTGGAAGCTTAAATCCTTTGTTTCCAGCCAGTTCCGTATATGTAGTTTGTGATAGCATTTTCTTCCTCCTTTATTAGTTCTACTTCGCTGGCGGTGGTAATGTGGCCACTAAACGAATCGATGCGGTAAGCTCTTCCATTTGAAAATGTGGACGCAGATAAACAACAGCCCGATAGGTTCCCGGTTTTCCCGGAACTTCGAACACATCGATGCGGGCTTCCCGTAACGGATAACGCGCTTTAACGCTTTGCGGGGCATCATCATTCAGCAAAATATAATTGGCAATCCAGCTGTTTAAATGATGTTCGATATTATCTTTTGTCAGAAAGCTTCCGATCTTATCGCGCATAATCACCTTGATGTAATGGGCAAACCGCGAGGCCGCCAATACATAGGGTAAGCGTGCGGATAATGACGAATTCGCATTGGCATCATCCAGGCTATACACCTTTGGTTTTTGTGCTGTTTGCCCACCAAAGAACGCCGCATAATCGGTTCCCTTGCAATGACAAAGAGAAATAAACCCAAGGTCACTCAGTTCTTTTTCGCGACGATCCGTGATGGCCGTTTCTGTTGGACACTTAAGGGCAACATCCCCATCGGTTGTTTTGAAAGTGTAGGCCGGCAATCCTTGAACGATACCGCCGCCCTCAACACCACGAATTGCAGCAGTCCAACCAAACTGTGAAAACGCATTTGTAATACGCTGTGCCAGAACATAGGATGCATTCCCCCAACAGAAATGTGTGCTATCGGATCCAACCACATCTTCCTCAAAGCTCAATCCTTCTGCTGGCAACGTATTTGCCCCATAAGGAAGGCGCATCAAAACATGTGGCAAGACTAAAGCTACATACCGTGAATCTTCGCTTTCCCTGAACGCATTCCATTTTACCAATTCTAGGCTCTCAAAAACTTTTGAAAGATCACGGGGAACGCCAAGATGTTCAAACGTATCTAGATCGAACAATTTGGCATCGGATCCAGCAATAAAGGGCGCATGGGCGGCGGCGGCCACATTTGATAATTTCTCTAAAAGCTCTAAATCCTGGGGATGGCGACCAAATTCATAGTCCCCAACCAAGCAGGAATAAGGATGACCACCAAAGGTTCCGTATTCTTCTTCGTAAATTTTCTTAAAAAGCTGACTTTGATCAAACTCAACAGCTTTTTCTAGGTCTTGAAGAAGCTCTTGCTTGGTGATGTTCAGCAAGCGTAATTTCAAATGCGTGCTTGTTTCAGTGTTCATGACCAAATAGTGCAGACCACGCCACGCAGCCTCTAGTTTTTGAAAGGCTGGATCATGCATCAGTTCATTGAGCTGAGCGCCGATAAGTTCATCGATTTGTTGGATTCGTTGATTGAGGAAGGCCACCACATCATTGCTGACTGTGTTCCCTTGTTCCAAAAGTTGGTTAACAAATTCCTGCACAAGATCCTGCGCAAAAGATTTTTGACTATCGTCGCGTGCGAGTTTGCCTTGCACCATAATGGTATCAAGGTTAAATACTGGCTCAGCTTTGGTTGCGGTTGCATCTGCCATAATGGGGTCTCCCTTTTAATTTATTTTTTGTTAAACAGATGGCTGATCGGCGACTTCTGGAGTTGCAGCAGGCTTAGTTGCCAAACCCTCTAGCTCTTTTTGAAGCGCTTCTCTTTTTTCGGTATTGGTAATGACTTCCTGCAATAAGCCATCCAAAGTATCGTTTCCATCAAGCTTGGTCAGTAAATCCTTGAGTAAAGACCGCGCTTCGTATAGTTTTGCAAGAGCAGGGATTTGTTTAACGACATTAATCGGGGTAAAGTCATCCATTTCTTGAAAATAAAGTTCGGCACTAAGCTGATTCCCATCGTTGGTGAGCTTGTTCGGAACCCGCAATGCTAGCCGTGGCTTGATCGCAGACATAATTCCATTAAAATTATCCCGATCAATTTCAACAAATTTGCGGTCCTTCACCTTGGGGAGTGCGTCTTTCGGCATTCCAGACAGAGAAGACATAATGCCAACAACGAACGGCAATTCCTTCATTTCGACGGCATTGCCCGTTTCTACATCATAGGTGATCTGAACACGAGGAGGACGAACCCGATCGAGTTTATGTTGTGTGCTTTCAGCCATAATACGTATTCCTTTCAATATACCCCCAAGGGAGGCCTTGCTTTTTGTTTATAATAAAAGCGAAGATCTTTGTTGTCTTAGTTAAACAATACGGCCGATATTCTTAAAATTAGGTTAATTTTTTGGAGCTATTTATTTTTTTATGATGAAAAAGAGGGATTCTAAGCAGAAAAAATGAAAATATTTCGATATAAAATCTTGATAGAATATGATGGGTGCCGGTTTCATGGTTGGCAACGACAGGATGGTGTTAAAACCGTCCAGGCCAGTATTGAGGATGCGCTTTGTAAAATGGTGAAGCACGAAACCTTGGTGGAGGGGGCCGGCCGAACGGACGCAGGGGTCCATGCAACGGGCCAGGTTGGGCATTTTGATCTTTTGAAATTTTATGACTGCTGTCGGTTGCTTCAGGGGATGAATCATTACCTAAGGAATAGCGGCGTTGTTATTGTGGATGTTAAGGAGGTGCCCCTCTTTTTTCATGCCCGTTTTTCAGCAATCAACAGAACATACAATTATTGCATAGCAAACAGGCAGGCCCCATTAGCATTAGATCACGATCGGGCATGGCATGTGATGCTTCCTTTGGATGTTGCCCTCATGAGAGAGGCCGCGCAGATTTTTGTTGGGCATCATGATTTTAGCGCGTTTCGAGCCTCCGCCTGTCAAAGCAAAACCCCACACAAAACAGTGACGCGTTTTGATATTGAGACAGCGGAAGATGGCCAAAAAATTAAGGCCATTATTGAGGCACGCTCCTTTCTTCATAATCAGGTCAGGATTATGATGGGAACGCTAAAACTTGTTGGCCGGGGGAAGCTGACACCAAGCGATCTAAAAACAATTCTTGAAACGGGAGATCGGACTCTGGCTGGTCCAACGGCACCTCCTCATGGTTTATATTTGGTTGACGTCGGATACAAGACAGGATCCAATATAGACATAACCCAAGAAGGAATTCATGTATGAAGATAAAAAGTTTTTGGCTGGGGGTCATTATCGCCATCGTAATGACCATTTTGTATCAGACCCTGTCCGTTATCATCCATTCTTTTCAAGACAATGAAATGGAAGAAATGATCACATTGTTGGATATTAATTATATTCCGGCATTGCCGACCGAGGGGGTCCCGACTTTTGAATTTAACCTATATCCCCCAAATGCACGCGGGGAATCTGATCGTCAATCCAAAAAACTGTCAGATTTCAAGGGGAAACCCGTCATTCTGCATTTTTGGGCGCCATGGTGCCCCCCATGTGTTTCAGAACTTCCTGAGTATGATAATTTTGCAAAGGGCAAAAAAGTCATCGATCTTTCAGTCGTATTCGATGGATCATTGTACCAAAAGGTAAGCGCATTTTATGAAAAACATTCCATTAAGAATCTGACGACTGTGATTGACGAGAAAGGAAAGCTTGCGCGCGCAATGAAGATTGAGTCCACTCCGACAACGATATTTATCGACAAAAATGGAAAAGAGGTTGGCCGAATAGCGGATGCAATTAATTGGAAAAGCAAGGCTGTTGTTAATCTTTTGTTAGCACAAATGCTGTAGGCTTTTATACATGGGTTATTAATAAAGGATTATTACAATGGCAAATTATAAAAACACATCCCAGCGGTTTGGTTACGTCGCTCAGTTTTTTCATTGGTTTGTTTCTGTTTCAATCATTGGAATGCTGGTCGTTGGTTTTTCGATGGCTGATATGCCTGTCTCTCCGGCTAAATGGCAAATTTATACGCTCCATAAATCTTTTGGACTCGTATTGGCATTTGTTATCACAGCCCGGTTGGTTTGGCGATGGATAAACATTGTCCCAGAGGTACAAGGAAAAGGTTTGCTCAAAATACTAGCTAAGGCCAGCGTCTATGTTCTGTATGGATTGATGTTTACCATGATTATTAGCGGATTTGTTATGTCCGAAGCTGGTGGGTATCCTATTCAATTCTTTGGCATAGCGAACGTTCCCATGATTCTTGCCAAGAATGATGTTCTTTCTCATCTTGCCAAGGAAATCCATGAAATTACGGCTTCTTGTTTTGTTGTGATATTGGTAACACATGTCGCTGCTGCTTTTTATCATCATTTTATTCTAAAAGATTCGGTTCTTTTGCGAATGTTACCGGAAAAAAAATAACGCACGAACATGTGAATTTCTTTGCTGGATTGCTTCGCCCTTTCGCTTCGCTTTTAGGGGCTCGCAAAGACGTCTTTGTGATGAGGGTGAAACCCAATGAGCAATCCAAAGAATATGCTAAAACCCATGAAGATTTGTTGAAAGTAGTATAAGTTGGAATTTGAACGCTGTGACTGCAAAAAGCGACAACAATGGATGCAATGGCAACCGCAAAAGGAACCCAATAAATGACCGAAGAGATAACCGTTGAACTAAGAAGGCTGATCAATCTAGATCGAATTAGTCGGTCCGATAAACCTTATTCCATCAAAACAACAGAAGGGGAGCGTGAGGCCCTGGCCCAACGATTTGGCCTTGTTGCAATTCACACCCTCAGCGCAAGTTACACAATCAGCCCATCTTCCAACAGTCGCAAAGGATACATGGTGTTGGGCAGCCTGTCTGCGAAGGTTGTCCAAAGCTGTATTCGAACCTTGGTCGATGTTCCTGAAAAAATTGATATCAAATTTTCTATTTTGGTTGTGGATCAAAAGCATGAAACGCTTAACCCCTTTGATCCGGAACATGACGAAGATTACGAATACAGTGCCGAGGGGGAAATTGACCTGGGCGAAGTCACCGCCCAATACCTGTCCCTTAATCTGAACCCATTTCCACAGAAAACCTCATCAGAACTTAGTAAGTCAAGTGTCGAAAATGCTCCAACGCAAACCAAGAAAAATCCATTTGCTGTCTTGGAGACAT
Organism: Alphaproteobacteria bacterium; assembly: GCA_026400645.1. NCBI lineage: Bacteria > Pseudomonadati > Pseudomonadota > Alphaproteobacteria > Alphaproteobacteria bacterium. The sequence goes on from JAPLOP010000027.1 coordinate 24,220, forward strand.
TAAAATCGTCATGACGCTTCGCTTTACAAAGGCCTGTGCCTTGGGTAATGACTTTGTCATTCTGCCCCTGGATCAATTAGAAAAAGAGTGTGATTTACAAAGTCTTAGCATTTTTCTGGCAGGCCGGCGTTACGGCGTTGGATGTGATCAAGTCATTTATGCAGCACCAACAAAAATTCCGAACACGTTCCAAATTCGTTTTTTTAACGCGGACGGATCAGAGGCTGAATCCTGCGGCAATGGAACGCGGTGCGTTGCAAAACTTTTGATGGAACAAGAAGGTTCCAAAGTGATTTCTTTGCAAACTCTGGGGGGGACCATTTTCTGCAAGGCAGAAGCCGGCGGCCTAATTTCGGTTGAATTTCCAGCCCCCCAAATTGTTCTGCCCGTTTCTTTGGACAGCTATCCCGAATTATCGGCATTGCCATCTGTTTTTGTGCAGATTGGCAATCCCCACCTTGTTTGTTTTGTCACAGGGCAGCCGGATATAAAGACACTCGGGCCATTGCTAGAAACCCATCTGCACAAATTAGATAAAAAATTCCCAAAAAATGTTAACGTCGGTTTTGCCACTATTATCGATACGCTTACTATCCAATTAACCGTCTGGGAACGGGGATCCGGTCTTACTCCCGCCTGTGGTACGGGCGCATGCGCAGCCGTCATTGCCGCGTCATTTTGCAATTTGGTAACAAGGCAACAACCTGTGACCGTCATGCAGGCGGGCGGCAATCTTAGTGTAGAATGGGGCGGTGGAGCCGTCCAGCTTTGTGGGGAGGCTAACAGTATTTTCAAGGGCACAATCGGGATCCAGATCGCTTAGCCGTTGTTATGCCATTTTCAATAAACCTTCATGAGTTCGGGACGCTTTCTGGATTGCTTTGTTGAGCTGCGCCCTCCGCGCAATGACGTCGTCATGGCGAGCCGACGAAGACGGCGTGGCCATCCAGGAAACTCACTAATCTTTTTTGAAAATGGCATTGCTTCCCAATCTGATGACTTCCCATTCCAAGGAAACCCCCGTCACATCCAAAACGCGACTTCGGACGGTTTCCCCCAGGGTTTCGATATCTGCAGCGGTTGCATTCCCCAGGTTCAGCAAAAAGTTACAGTGTTTTTCGGATATCTGGGCACCCCCTAGGGTCAAACCACGACATCCTGCCTGATCAATCAATTCCCATGCTTTTTTCTGGCCGCCGTTGTGATCCCCAGGATTCTTGAATGTGCTTCCGCCTGTTCGACCGCGCGTGGGTTGGGTTTCCTCGCGTTTTTGCAGAAAATCATTAACAAGTCGCAGGATTTCATCCTTCGGTTTTCTTGCACCACGAAAGGCCGCCCGAATCACAATGGAACGATCGGGCAGATTTCCATGACGATATCCCATCGGGATTTCTGCAGCAGACACTCTGTGGATCGCCCCCTGTTCATCCATAATTTCTGCCCATTCTAAAATATCCTTAATTTCTGTACCGTAAGCCCCCGCATTCATGGCGACTGCCCCACCGATGGTTCCGGGGATGCTTACCAAGAATTCCAATCCCCCCAAGGATTTTTCCATACACTGCATCGCCAGCGTGCGGTCAAGGCATCCAGCCCCCGCGATAACGACGTCTCCATCAAACTCAATGGCAGAAAATGCACCGCCCAAACGAATGACAAAACCGCGTATGCCACCATCCCGAACCAGGATATTGGAACCTGCCCCTATACAAAAAACCGGTAAATCAGCGGGTTTGTTTTTTAAAAAACACGACAAATCATCCACGGATTGCGGTTTATAAAAAAAGTCCGCAGGGCCACCAACCTGAAACCATGTCACTTTAGCAAGTGGATAATTCAATAAATATTGATCACGTATCATAAGGGCCCCAATTCTTTCAGCGCATCCTCTATCATCAAAAAATCACGCCATACCAACGCCTTTTGCCCAGGAGAGCGCATAAGATAAGCCGGATGAAATGTGGCGATCGTTTTAATGCCGGGGCTGTCCGGTGTCGGGTGATAGGTATGCCATTCCCCACGCAGTTGGGCAATACCCTTTGTGGCAGATAACAACGTCTTTGCCGCGACCCCGCCCAGCAGGACCAAAATCTTTGGGTTGATCAGCTCGATATGTTTTTCAATAAAGGGTTGGCACAATGCGATTTCGCCCGTTGTTGGGGGGCGATTGCCCGGGGGGCGCCACGGAACAATATTGCTGATGTAAATTTTGGTGCGGTCAAGATTAATGGACGCAAAAATTTTATCTAACAATTGCCCGCATTGCCCAACAAATGGCTTGCCTTGCTTGTCCTCATCTGCGCCTGGAGCCTCGCCCACGAACATAATCTTTGCCTGTGGATTGCCATCGGAAAACACTAAATTCATCGCTGTTTCTTTTAGGCCGCAACCAGAAAAATCAGCCATGGCGCTTTTTAGCTCCTCTAAAGACTGACAAGATCGTGCCGGATGATCGGTTAAGGACGATATCCTTGGTATAATTTTCGGAACCACCGCTTGAGATGATTCGGGTTTTTTTTCTGCTTTGGCAAAACGATTCTGTGGCGTGGGAAATGTTGCGACATCCACCCCATTTTCATGGTACCACTGCAATACATTGATGAAATCCTCTTTTTCCATGGAGGACAGTATACATGAATCACCCAAAGTCATAAAAGGAGTTTTATGAAAAGATCGCTTGTTATTTCGGGGCACGCCACCAGCATTTCATTGGAGGCTGAATTTTGGGCAGCCCTAAAGGATATCGCCGAACAGAAAAACATGTCTATCGCGGCCCTGATTAAAGAAATTGACCTTGTTCATACGGCAGAAAAATCCAACGAAAAAACATCAAATTTGTCCAGCCGCATCCGCGTTTATATTTTGCAGCACTATATAACCTGAGTGCGATATAAGAATCCCTAAAAACCTTACCTTTTCCTGGGTAATCCTGGATTGCTTCGTCGCTCCGCTCCTCGCAACGACGTTTTTGCGCGGAGGGCGAAGCCCGACAAAGCAATCCAGAAATTGCCCCGAACTCATGAAGAGTTATTGAAAATGGTATAATACGAGTTTTTTGGTCCCTCAGATTTCCTGTTTTTGATTGACATATTGAACAAATTTGTTCAATATAAAATCTGAAAGAGGAAACATGTACACGCGCCCCATTTACACCAAGATCAAAAAACGTCTGCTGGAACCCAGGGGATTTATTCAGGTTTTGGCTGGTCCACGCCAAGTTGGGAAAACAACCTTGGCTCATCAATTAAAGGACGCCCTTCCTTTTGTCGCACAGTATGCGTCTGCCGATGAACCCACATTGCGGGATACAACATGGATAGAACAGCAATGGGAAATAGGAAGGTTACGTGCTCAGCACGCATCGGCGGTGGGAGCCCTCTTGATCTTGGATGAGGTTCAAAAAATTCCCCATTGGTCAGACATCGTCAAAAGTTTATGGGACCAAGATGCTGCTTTGGGCATTCCTCTAAGAGTCATGATTCTTGGCTCTTCTAATTTGCTTATTCAAAAAGGCTTAACTGAAAGTCTTGCTGGGCGTTTTGAGCTGATACCCATTTCCCATTGGAGTTTTGGGGAATGCCAGGATGCTTTTGGATGGACGCTTGATCAATATGTTTACTTTGGGGGATATCCTGGCGCAGCGTCATTGATTGATGATGAGGAAAGATGGTCGCAATACATCGTGAACTCTTTGATAGAAACAAGCATTTCACGCGACATTATGCTGATGACGCGGGTTCATAAGCCCGCATTGTTAAGACGCCTTTTCGAGCTTGGATGTCGGTATTCTGGTCAAATTCTATCGTATCAAAAAATGCTTGGTCAACTTCAGGATACAGGGAATGCAACAACACTGGCTCATTATCTAGACCTTTTGGAGGGTGCTGGTTTAATTGTTGGCCTGCAAAAGTTTGCTATGGAGCCTGTTCGTCAGAAGGCTTCCAGCCCAAAACTTCAAGCTCTGAATACCGCCCTGATCACAGCACAAGGAGCTATTTCCTTTAAAGAGGCGGTTGCCGACAGAGAAACCTGGGGGAGACTTGTAGAATGTGCTGTTGGTGCCCATCTTATCAATACAACAAAAGGAACAAAGATAGAAATTTCTTACTGGCGCGAAGGAAATAAAGAAGTCGATTTTGTTATGAGAAAGGGAGAGATTGTCGTTCCTGTTGAGGTGAAAAGCAGCCAAAAAAGAACGAGTCTTCCGGGTATAGAAGCTTTTTCTAAAAACTTCTCTCCAAACAAGAAAATCCTTGTGGGCGGGCAAGGAATCCCCATCGAAGAATTTCTCCAACGATCGCCAGACTATTGGATACAATCAGAGTTTGGTTTGTGAAATCAGTTTGCCCTACATCGATCCGGCCTGGCGGGTTTGTTCAAAAATCAGCCCCAGAACCTCGTGCATTTCGGCCGCAAGCTTGTACCACACAACATAGGTAACAAATACATACGCCGTTAAAAGCCCCAATATGCAAACCGTCCATACACGGGCATCTGGCAATCCCCGTCCGGGCGGGCTTAGAATTGTGTTGTTATAACATTGGTCAATCAGGTGGGGCTTGCCGGGATGGGACAATGTGGCTGGTCGGTGGTTGAGGGTTGTATAAATCTGGGCACGATATCCCTTTATTCGATCGCCTGCAGTGGTATCCCCCGTATTGGTGTCGCGATATTTCCCCCTAAACCCAAGGCTAAGGGCCATCATGTATAACGTCGCCAAATCATTTTGCCTTGGATCGTTCGCATCCAACAGGGTGTCCAATTTCTTGAAAAACAATTCACCGGCAATTTGTGTTTGAAAAATTTGAGCCTCCAGCAGAGAATTTTCCCATTGTTGTACTCCGGGCCATTTTAAATTCAAAAAAATTTCATCCGCCAACGCAGCCATAATGTATTGGGCATCTTTTGTCAGATTGGCTTTTTCCGATCCTTGGGGGGCATGGTGATTTGTATCCGATCCTTCTATTAGCTGCCGGAGCTTGATTTGAATCTCAGTCACCAAGGACACCTCTGGTATGGTGGATCGCTCTGTTTCCATGAAAACGGCATGATCGCTCATGCGCAGAGCCTTTTCCTTTTGGCGCAGAACTTCGTAATAAAAAGATTGAAAGTTTCGCAAAGTCGGGCTTGTATGTGCTGTATGTGTATTTTGGGTCATGATATTTATTCCCCACCCTTTCGAACATAAAGGGCAATTTCCGACGGGCGACGATCTGGATTGTCGGCTGGGTTGAATATGTTTACATTTTGATCGGGTTGAATAAAATCGGGATCATTCTTGATTTCAAAGATGATAATCCCGCGACTGGGCATAAGCTCATACAGGGTTTCACCCTCTAGCATCGTGCGGGCTGCCCCCGTGATGCGCTGCGTTCGTGCTTTTTCAACGGCAAAATCGGATGCGATAACAGCATCACGCATCCAGTCGGCTAACTCACTTTCGGTCATGCCTTTTGGTGCCCGAATCCCAACATACAGTTTGTCTGTCATGTAATTTTTATGAAGCCGCACATAAAACAGGCGTTCTTTTTGGGAAAAGGGAAAGATTGCAAACGAAAGCTCTATGCTGTTTAGGTACTGCATGATGATGTTAATCACAGGATAAAAACAGGCATTTAAATCATTGTGCTGGTAAACGGGCAAAACGGGCGGGATTTGTGACAACCGAAGGGGCGCCAAATACCCAACAACATCACATAGTTCTTGGTAAATGACATAGGGATGAACAGCGGTTCCGTGCACTATCATTTCAAATCCCGGCAATGCCATGACCAACGGGCGAAGCAACGCTGATGTTTCTTGTAACATGGGGGTGCCAATTTGATTCTGCCATTTTTCACACAGCGAGCTGGCTTTTTCCCGAATCTTTTGCGCAATATCCCCGCAAGCCTGCCACAGGGGATCTTTTTTTTCCAAGAAAAAACAGGGGGGCGTGTACGATGATTTTGCAAAGGATTCATCAACAAAAGAAACTTTTAGCAACGGAAACGCCCAACAACGCGATGGGGGGGTATTACCCACGTGCAACGATAATTTCGGCAACAAACGGGGGATTTTGATACGATTATCAATCGTATTTTCATCATCAACGTCATATCCTTCTGTGGAATGAAAACGGGGGAATTCCCCAATAATCGGCGAGGAATCGGACAATCGTTCCGGCATGGCCAAATAGATGGTCAGTTCTTCGTTTGGGGTGCTGGGCTTATAGGGCCTAAGGTCAATTTCCAGTGGCGGGATTTCCGTCATGTTTGCTGAGTAATGAATGATCAACGCATCGGGCATAACAGCCTCAAGATCTAAAATGCGGACCAATCCATCGGGCAAGACGATAGGGTCAAACTTGACCGACTTAATGCCCCAATGACAATTGGATGTCAGTTTGAATTGATGTGTTAATATTTGGTAATTCCTAAGGTCAGATTGCTGAAAATGCTGCGGGGACAGCATCATCCCTTCGTGCCATTGGATTTGTGGGGTAATGGGAAGAAGTTCTTTTATGCTCATACAATCTTTATCCTTGGACGAAAACATCATTTATCTTGGATATATACCCCTTCCCGATCATTTTCCTCACACGTCATCCCGCGACTTGATCGCGGGATCCACATGGGCCCCTTGGTCAAGCCACGGGGTGACGGGAGGGTTGTTCGGCGGGAAATTATCTGAATTAAATATACCAGAATTTTTAGGTTAATTTTAGATTAAAAATTTTGCGTAGGAGCAAAAGGCCCAAGGGGTCCATCAAAAACCCTTGCGCAAAAAATGGCTCTGGAATTACACTTAACGTAAGGAAAGCCCAGAAACCCCTATACAGCAAGGCGCATCATATGACATTAGCACCGATTGAAATTATCGAACACGCGATTGGCCTGGTTCGGTTGAGCCAGCCAGATCGTTTAAATGTTCTATCAAGGCAGTTGATTGTTGATTTGAATGTGTCCCTGGATTCGTTAGAAAAAAATCCCGATATTAAATGCATCATTTTAACCGGGGATGGAAAAGCATTTTGTGCGGGTGCCGACCTGCAAGAACTGCAATCCGAAACCGCAGATTCGCTGTTGGCGGACGATTTTATCGAACCCTGGCAACGCTTGGCGGCCTGTGAAAAACCCGTGATTGCTGCCATCAATGGGGCGGCCGTCGGGGGAGGGTGCGAATTGGCGTTAATGGCCGACATGATTGTGGCATCAGACAAGGCTTGCTTTGGGCAACCGGAAATTATGCTGGGCCTTATTCCCGGGGGCGGTGGAACACAAAGGCTGCCCCGCGTTATTGGAAAAGCCAAAAGCATGGAACTTTGCTTAACGGGCAAAATAATCAGCGCCCAAGATGCGCTATCTTATGGTTTGGTTAACTATGTTGTGGCGGGGGACGCGCTGTTACCAACGGCCATCGGAATCGCACAAAAAATTGTCTGTCACCCCTTGCCCACCATTAAATACATCAAGCAAGCCATTAAAAACAGCGAAGACATGCCCTTGCAACAGGGATTGGATTTCGAGCGAAAGCTTTTCCAGATTGATTTTTCCCTGGATGCCGCCAAGGATGGCATTGATGCTTTTTTGCACAAACGCCATCCGTCTAAATAGGGCTGAGTATTTTAATCCATCCGTTATTTCTCTGTCGTTGTCAGCTTATTGAGGGCAATCGCCAAAAACACAGCAATCAGGTGGGCGGCGGCAAATAGCCACAATTGTTGCAAAGCCCACCCCTTATGGATAATGGCAACACCAAAGCTTCTGGCAAGATTGACCGATGTGTTGGTGATGGGGATGCTGACAATATGTATAACAATTAATGTGTTACTGATAATGAGGCCGGAAAGCCGGGGGTCAAATTTGGCTTTTGCGGTTGATAAAACGGCAAACAGCAACACTGTTGTCATTAAAACTTCCGTTAGAAAGCCAGCACGAATGCTGTAACCATGCGGTGAATGTTCCCCAAGGCCCGTTAAAGCAAACCCCTTTGTTATGTCAAATCCAGTCATTCCGGATGCAATGAAATACAATATGGCCCCCGCAAGTGCAGCCCCCAGCAATTGGGAAACCATGTATCCAACAACCTGTGAACCGGGAAATTTGCGCGCCAAAAACAAACACAACGTTACGGCTGGGTTGACGTGGGCGCCAGATATTGGCCCCAACGTATAGATGACAATCATCAGGGCCAATCCAAATGAAAATGCAACACCAATGATTCCGATATAGGGTCCGGCAAGTATAGCACTCCCGCAACCAAAAAACACCAACATGCAGGTTCCAATGAATTCTGCCATGTATTTAGTAGAAACTTTATCTGACATACTGTTTTCCTTTAATGTTAAAATGATCTCATATCTCAAGAGTACGCCCCGTTTGTTAATAAAGCGTTTATTTTAAAAATTAGTTTTCTTTACGATTAATTAACGATTTTTTGCCAACAATATCAAATAAGTACAAGGTGGTGATTTTTAGATTATGCAAATGAGTGTTCTGTTTTTATTTTTTGTTTCTGTGTTGACTGGGGTCGCTATGGCTTCCGAAGAAGGCGATCATAGATATAGTCATTTTCCAAGGCAGTCAAGGGGTATCCCTGTGCCTTTGGTTCTTGATAATCATCATGCTAAAAGCGCGGAAACTATCCCCGGCGGCAATCCAATCCATCACCGAACAAAAAGCTTTCGTCAGTTGGTGCCGTTGGGAAAACCATTGCCCACAATTAAAGAAGACCAAGAGGCAGAGCGACGCAGGTCATTGAGTCTATCCAGTCAGCCGGCAACAGCCTTTGTGACGATCGATTTGAATCCTCCTGTTGCGCAAACGCAGCCACCCTTGTCCCCCGCCAGAAAACCATTTCATTTTTGGGATTTCATTACGTGCGCTCATTGTGATGATTTTGAGGATGATGATTTTTAGCGCAAACCACCAAAAGCTTCGATTCCGTTTGAACTCGTGCGGGATGTGCTGTACGATCCGATAAAAACAGGAACAGGGAATTATATGGTGTTACAGCCCGTCCGTGGCACGCGTGATCTTTTGGATCAGGAATTAGCAAACCATAAGCACATCATTAAAACAGCGGAATCCATTGCGGCGACTTATGGATACAAACCCATTGAAACGCCGATTTTTGAATACACGTCTGTTTTCCAGAGAACCCTGGGGGATACATCCGATATCGTTGGCAAGGAAATGTATACATTTAGTGATCGCGGGGGGGATTCTGTCACCCTAAGGCCCGAGGGGACTGCGCCTGTTGTGCGTGCCATGATGACCCAGGGTTTGACCCAAATATTACCGCAAAAGCGGATTTATTCCGGCCCTATGTTTCGATACGAACGCCCACAAAAGGGGCGCTATCGTCAATTTCATCAGCTGGGCGTTGAGTATTTGGGGGCATCGAACCCCTTTGCCGATGTTGAATGCATTGCTTTGGCGGACCATATTTTGAAATTCCTTGGCATCCACAGCTGCACCCTGTATGTAAATACGTTGGGCGATTTGGAAAGTCGATCTGTTTATCGTCAGGCTTTGGTTGATTATTTCGCGCCGTACCGGGATGACCTGTCGGAGGATAGCAAGATTCGCCTGGATCGTAACCCTTTGCGTATTTTGGATTCTAAAAACCCAGATGACCAAAAGATTTGCCAGGGCGCGCCACAATTCGATGACTATATGAATGCAACGTCGCGGGATTTCTTTGTCACTGTTTGCGATGGGCTGGCCGCCGTGGGTATTGAATTTACGCGTGATCCCCATCTGGTTAGGGGGTTGGATTATTATTGTCACACAGCGTTTGAATTTAAAACGACGGCTCTTGGGGCCCAAGATGCGATTCTGGCTGGTGGACGATATGATGGATTGATGGAGCAAATGGGTGGCCCCGCGATGCCCGGTATTGGTTGGGCATTGGGGATTGATCGGTTGGCCCTGTTATTGCCACAACAGGAGGACAAGCCCCCATTTAAGGTTGCCGTGATTCCGGTTGGTGATGATGATTACACTCATTCTCTTGTTCTGGCTCAAAATCTGCGTCATAATTCCGTCACAGTCGAAATCATTTTTTCTGGCGCCAATATTGGCAAACGGTTGAAACAAGCCGACAAAAATGGCTGTACGGTCGCGATCCTTTTGGGGGCGGACGAAGTAGCATCCAACACGGTTAAAGTCCGCGACCTAAGGGGGGCTACGGCACCCGAGATGAAGGAACGGACAGTCGATCGGCGTGATTTAACGCAATTTTTAAAAGCTGAACAATTATCCTGAGTATTTCATATGTCATTAGACCGAAAACTAGACCGACTTCTTGAGCATCACAACGAACTCAGTGCCGCATTGGCCGTCCACACGATGGCGGATCCGTCAGATTTTGCGCGCCTGTCAAAGGAATATTCGGATCTAACGGATATAGCGGATGCGATTCGGACGTTACGCAAACAACAGCAAGATTTACGAGAAGCCGTGGCATTAATGAATGATGCGACGCTTGATCCCGAAATGAAAGAATTGGCGCATTTGGAATGGGAATCGCTAAAGGATGGGATCCCTCAGATGGAACAAAATATCCGCATTCGATTGCTGCCAAAAGACGTAGACGATGAACGAAGCGCCATTTTGGAAGTTAGGGCCGGAACGGGTGGCGAAGAAGCGGGCTTGTTTGCTGCCAGTTTGTTACGGATGTATCAACGGTATGCAGCAATCAAGGGCTGGAAGTTCGAGCTTTTGAATTGTGCGGACACGGGGCTCGGGGCCATTCGTGAGGCCAGCGCATCAATAACCGGCAAGGGGGTCTTTGCGCGATTAAAATATGAATCCGGCGTGCATCGCGTCCAGCGTGTTCCCGAAACGGAATCCAGCGGTCGTATTCACACATCGGCTGCAACCGTAGCTGTCCTGCCAGAGGCCGAAGAAGTTGACGTTGTAATCGAAGAAAAAGATCTGCAGATCGATGTGTATCGTGCATCGGGTGCCGGCGGGCAGCACGTTAACACAACGGATAGCGCAGTCCGCATTACCCATATCCCAACAGGCACGGTTGTTTGTCAGCAGGACGAGCGGTCTCAACATAAAAACCGCGCCAAAGCGATGAAGATTTTGCGGTCCCGTATTTACGAGGCAGAGCGCATGCGCCAGGATGCCGAACGCGCCGCCAATCGTAAAAATCAGGTTGGAAGCGGTGATCGGTCAGAACGTATTCGAACCTATAACTTTCCCCAGGGGCGTGTCAGCGATCATCGGATCAATCTGACGCTGTACAAGATTGCCCAGAGCATGGAGGGGGAAGCCCTGGACGAGATGATCAATGCCCTGATTTCCGAAGATCAAGCGGCAAAATTGGCCGAGGAAGACGTATAAAAATGGGGCTGGCGCTAATTGCTGGTGGGGGTGACCTGCCCAAAGAAATTATGCGGGCGTGTTGTCAGCAAGGTATCCCCCTGTTTGTGATTGGGTTCGAGGGACAGACGGATCTTGGTATCGATAACGGTGCCACCTTTCCGCTTGGGGCAATCGGCAAAGTTGTCGAGGCCCTAAAAAATAACGCGATCGAAAAAATCGTATTCGCTGGTCATTTTAGGCGCCCATCCTGGTCAGAAATGCAGTTGGATTGGCTGGGGGCAAAATGGTTAAAAACCCTTGGGTGGCGTGCATTTAAAGGGGATGATGATCTGTTGACGGGGATTTTGGATCTTTTGCAAAAGGAGGGGTTCGCCATCGTCAAACCATCTGACATTTTGCAAAACCTGATGGCGCCAACGGGGGTTCTGACGCATATGTCGCCAACCGAATCGGATAGGCTGGATATTCAACGCGGGGTTGACGTCTTGGCAGCCCTGTCACCGGTGGATGTGGGGCAGGCGGTCATTGTGCAGCAGGGACTGGTCCTGGGTATCGAGGGGGTCGAGGGGACGGCCGAGCTGATCAAGCGGTGTGGTATCCTGAAACGTGCTGGGGGTGGCGGTGTGTTGGTGAAGCTGGCAAAAGTTCAACAAAACCAGTCCATAGATTTGCCAACCATTGGGATGCAAACTGTTCAATCAATCCAAGCCGCTGGGCTTCGGGGAATCGCGATCAGTGCCACAAGCACCCAAATTATCGATCAAGGGGCGGTGGTGGAGTGTGCAAATGCTTTAGGGGTTTTTATTGTGGGAATTTCTGAATATTAATTTCATTATATAGTGTTTTTCTACGTGATCAATAGAGAGATAGATTTCTGGATGGCCACACTCTCTTCGTTCGTTCGCCATGACGTCATGGCGAGGCCCGGCGTGGCCATCCAGAAATCTATCCTGTTGTCTATTGACTTTGCAGGAAAATACTATATAGTCTTCGTGCCTTTTATGGGCGCGAACATACTCAATAGAATTATACTAACTATTATAATAAAAGAATATAGCATTCCAATCTCTATAACGTTGGCCATTTTGCATCCAACAAAACACAATACAAGGCCCAGTCCTTTGTTTAGGTTGGGAATCTTTTCCATAGAGTTCCCTAAGAAAAAATACATCGATCGCAAGCCCAAAATAGCAAATACATTAGATGTATAAACAATGAATGGGTCTTGCGTGATCGCCAAAATAGCCCCTATAGAATCAACCGCAAAGATGAGATCGGAAAATTCCACAAGGAGCAATGATGCAAAAAGCGGTGTCATCCTTCTTTTATTGGTTTTTTTATCGTAAGCCCAAAAACGCTTACCATGAAGATGGTCCGTCATAAATGTATATTTGTGAATTAATTTCCACATTTTTGTTTTTTCAATACAATTCCCCTCTTTTGGTGATAAAAACGCTTTAATCCCAAAGAGAATAAGAACCACTCCAAAGACAAACATAAGAAAGTGAAATTTCTGCAAAAGCACAATGCCGCCCCATATCATGGCCCCGCGCATTATGAGTGCCCCTATGATGCCCCAACACAGAACATGATGTTGATAATGAGGAGGCACATTAAATGCCGAAAATATAAAACAAAAAACCATTAAATTATCGAGGCTGAGAGTTTTTTCAATGACGTAACTTGTAAAAAAAGCCAGGCCTTGTTCGTATCCTTGAAACCAAAAAATGCAAAAGCCAAATAATACCGCAAGGCATACCCAAATACCAGTCCACAATAAAGCTTGTTTTTGAGAGGGGGCAGGATTTTTCCTGCGAAAGATGCCAAGATCTAGAGCCAGAAGTAATAAAATAATGACATTGAACCCAATCCAAAAAGAAGTCATATATTTTTCTCCAATCAATCAAATTTAAGATAAGCCTTGCTATTATAAAGCATTCTTGCTCAGACTTTTTATTTTTCTATTTTTAAAAAGGATAAAGCAATTCCTTATTTAAATGATAGCTGATGATCAGGATTAATGATACTCAGGACCTTAAATAAATTCCCCATCTGACTTTGGCTGGTTAGCCGGGCTGCCGCCGTTCGCAACTGATAAGCCGTTTTTGGATCGGAGCGTTGGCATAAAAATTCTGTGCGTTGTTTCAAACCCAAGCCCCGTAAAAATTCCCCTTGTGTTGAAAATTGGTGAACCAGGGGCGGATCAATCAATTTGATAAGCGCGGCAAAATTAACATGATGGGACAGATCATTGTTTCCGATAGAGGTCAACACCTCTGCGCGACGATTCTGGTGCACTGCTTGCAGTGTATCCCCAAAGCGATCCCCTTTTGTGTAATCTCCGTAATCTATAATGAGGGCGCCCCCTTGATTTTGGGCAAGGCGTTGGGTGATTTCAGTCATTATGGGTTGATAGGCTGGGCAATTCTCCCGGATCGGATCTGACCCCATAAAGACAAGATTCCTAGTTGCCAATCCAATTCGCCGTTCCACCCAGTGTTGATCTGATAAACAAAACTGCTGAATCGGCAACGCATCGAAAAATTCGTTCGCAACAATAAAATGGGTCCCCACATTCGGAACATTGCTAAGCATCGTAAACCAATTAACCAGGGGATGGTCCGCCAAAGCTTGCTGTTGTTGTGCCTTTAAGTGGGGACTTGCCTCCACCAACGAAACCGTCAGCGCCCCATAAAACTGCGGGAATTGCTTGAACACACGCAGCATGTCCATCATCATTGTCCCGCGTCCGGGCCCAAGTTCGATCACTTGAACGGGAATAGGTTCGCCTAGCTGTTTCCACAAATCGATGCACCAAAGGGCGATCAATTCACCAAAGACCTGGGTCATTTCGGGGCTTGTGATAAAGTCGCCATCATGTCCCAATACGGGCCGTGTGCTGTAATAACCATGTTCCGGGTGATAAAGGGCCAATTCCATAAATCTGCTGACGGGCATTGGGCCCTGTTCGTGGATTTCCCGACGGATAAGGCTTTCAAGAATCATCGCGTGTGCGCGCCAATTCGATTAAACTTGAATTTGGGCATAAAATATGCTAAAAACATCAAAATGGCGTGGCTTATGTAATATTGTTTGTATTATATCAACATTAAGACGAACAGTGTTCTTTTTATCGATTTTTGCGAAATAAAATGTCTTATGTGGTAGCAGAGGCTTGTATTCGATGCAAGTATATGGATTGCGTCGCGGTATGCCCGGTCGATTGTTTTTACGCGGGCGAAAATATGCTGGTGATCAGTCCAGACGAATGTATTGATTGCGGCGTGTGCGAGGCTGAATGTCCAGCGAATGCAATTATGGCCGATACAAAGCCAGGTGCCGAAAAATGGCTGGAAATCAACAGGAAATATTCCGCAATTTGGCCCAACATGACACGCAAAGGTGATGCCCCAAAGGATGCCGACGACTGGCTGTCTGTTGACAATAAATACGAAACCGAATTTAGTCCCAATCCAGACAAATTAAAATAAAAAAATGTTGGGGCGGTATTGTATTTGTTCGATTGGTTCTTATGTATAAAGAGTAAGGAAAACCGGACCCTTTCTTTTCATGGTTGACGTGGGTCAATTTTTTTCTGGTGTTTATAACTCAAATTAGGGTGTTTAAATTATGACAGGTTATATGTTTGATGTTGGCGATTTTGTTGTTTATCCAGCGCATGGCGTTGGCAAACTAATGGGCAGCGAAAAGCACGAGGTAAGCGGTTTCGAAATCGAGCTGCTGGTCATCAGTTTTGAAAAAGAACGTATGACATTAAGGTTGCCCGTGGCCAAAGCATCGGCAGCAGGTCTTCGGCCGCTCAGCACAAAAGAAAGCATGTTGAAAGCTTTGGAATCCTTGGCCCTTAGGACAAAGCAAAAAAGAACGATGTGGAGCCGACGGGCCCAGGAATACGAAAACAAGATTAATTCTGGCGATCCCTGTTCCATCGCAGAAGTCATCCGTGATTTATATCGCAGCCAAAAGGAGGCTGATCAATCCTATAGTGAACGTCAAATCTATCAGGCGGCCATTGATCGGTTGGCTAGGGAATTTGCGGCTGTAGAACAAATCGATGAAATGGTTGCTGTGCAGAAAATGGAAGAAATTCTAAGGGCAGCGTAACAATCATCATGATTAGTGGCTGGGTCATACTGGACAAGCCCATCGGGTTATCGTCCACACAAGTAGGGACGATTGTGCGTCGGCTGATCGATCCAATCAAACCCAGCCGTGTGAAATTGGGGCATGTGGGGACGCTCGATCCGTTGGCATCGGGCGTTTTACCGTTGGCAATCGGCGAAGCGACAAAGCTGATTCCCTATTTCAAAACGGACACAAAGACGTACGAGTTCGAAATTGCATGGGGCGAAAAGAAAGACACTGGCGACCTCGAGGGGCAGACCGTCGCACTTTCTGATAAACGTCCGACTCATCCTGAAATCCTCTCGATCCTCCCCGGGTTCTTGGGGTCGATAGAACAAACTCCACCCGTTTATTCAGCCATAAAAATCCAGGGTAAGCGTGCCTATGACTATGCCCGTTCGGGGGTGGATGTTGAAATGCCCAAGCGAATCGTTTCGATATTTTCACTGGATCTGCTGGAAACGCCAGACGCTGACCATGCCCGTTTTCAGGTTGTTTGTGGCAAGGGTACCTATGTGCGTTCGCTTGCCCAGGATATCGCTGAAAAATTGGGCACGTTTGGGTATGTCAGTCAGCTGAAACGAACCCAAGATGGGAAATTTAAGCTGCCTGATGCGATTCCGCTGGAAAAAATTCAAGAAATGGCTCATAACAAAACCATAGAGCAGTGCATTTGGCCCATTGGGGCGGTTCTGGACGACATCCCGGCCGTTTCTGTATCCAACACTGATAGGGAAAAAATCCGTCAGGGAATGAAAATACCACTCGACGACCACGACGATGACCAAGTTATCAGTATCCTTTACGAAGGGCGCGTGCTTGCAATCGGATCGGTTCAGTCCGGGTACTTTCACCCAAAGCGGGTTTTACATATTTAAATTTTAAAGAAAGGGAACACCGATGTCGATTACACCCGAGAGAAAACAAGAACTCATTCATGAATACGCAATCAAAGAAGGGGACACAGGGTCACCCGAGGTTCAAGTTGCGATTCTCAGCGAAAGAATCCGTAATTTATCGGATCATATGTCTACCCACGCAAAAGATTTTCATTCCAGGCGTGGTCTTTTGATGATGGTCGGCGCGCGTCGTCGTTTGCTGGATTATGTCAAGGGCAAAGAAGAAACGCGTTATCAGACTCTGATTAAGCGTTTGAATATCAGACGATAAATTGGATTTTTCATCTACAGCATTTTTTATGGAAGGGAGGAGGACATTGTGCCGATCTCCCTTTTTTTGTTTAGAACAGATATTTTTTAAGGCTAACCATGACAGATTTTTTTAATACAGTAAGACAAGAAATTGACTGGGCAGGACGCCCACTAATTTTGGAAACCGGGAAAGTCGCCCGTCAGGCCGATGGTGCCGTGATGGCAACATACGGTGGCACGACCGTGCTTTGTACGGTTGTTGGCGCAAAAGAACCAAAGCCCGACATTGATTTTTTCCCCCTCAGCGTTCATTACCAAGAAAAAGCATTTGCCGTTGGCCGTATTCCCGGTGGTTTTTTCAAACGCGAAGGCAAGCCATCCGAAAAGGAAGTATTAACATCACGCTTGATTGATCGCCCGATTCGCCCGTTGTTCCCAGAGGGGTTCCGCAATGAAGTTCAGGTTATCTGTACGGTCCTAAGCTATGACCAAGAAAACAATGCCGACGTTGTGGCCATGATTGGTGCATCAGCCGCGCTCAGCATTTCGGGGATTCCATTCCTGGGGCCAGTTGGTATCGCGCGCATTGGATTTGTTGATGGGGAGTTGGTGCTGAATCCAAGGGCCATTGATATGTCAAAAAGCAGCCTTGATTTGGTTGTGGCCGGTACAGAACATGGCGTTTTGATGGTTGAATCAGAAGCACAAGAATTGTCCGAAGCAGCAATGCTAGAGGCTGTCGTTTTTGGACATCAATCGTTCCAACCCGTTATTGCCATGATTCAAGATTTCAAGAAAAAAGCCGGTAAAGCGGAATGGCATGTGGCAGAGGTGCAAGGCCTTCATGATGCTATGAAAAAACGTGTTTCCGAAATTGCCGAGGCTGATCTTAGGGATGCGTACGCCATGTCGTCGAAACAGCAACGGAATGCTGGTATTGATGCTGCTAAAGCCAGAGCCAAAGAAGCTTTGGTTGCTGAAATCCCCAGTGAAAAAATCCTGGAAGGGTTATTGGAGGATCTGCAATCAGATATCCTGCGCAACAATATTCTGGAGAAATCTCAACGAATCGATGGTCGGGCGCTGGATCAGATTCGCCCCATTGTTTGCGAGGTTGGCATTTTGCCCCGTGCACATGGTAGTGCGTTGTTTACGCGCGGCGAAACACAGGCGTTGGTCGTGACAACCCTTGGGACCGGGCACGATGAACAAACCATTGACTGCCTAGAGGGTGACTATAAAGAACGGTTTATGTTGCATTATAATTTCCCATCTTATTCCGTTGGTGAAATTGGGCGTATGTCCCCTCCTGGACGTCGTGAAATCGGCCATGGAAAATTGGCATGGCGCGCCATCCATCCGTTGATCCCTGGACGTGACAAGTTCCCCTATACCATGCGAACCGTTTCTGAAATTACGGAATCAAACGGATCATCATCCATGGCAACTGTGTGCGGAGCATCGTTGGCGTTGATGGATGCGGGCATCCCCTTGCAACGGCCAGTCGCTGGAATCGCGATGGGCCTGATCAAGGAAGACGATCGTTTTGCCGTTTTGTCCGATATTTTGGGTGATGAAGATCACTTGGGTGATATGGATTTCAAGGTTGCCGGAACCGACGTTGGTATTACGGCTTTGCAAATGGACATCAAAATCACCAGCATAACACCAGAAATCATGCGTGTTGCATTGGATCAGGCGCGCGCCGGGCGGTTCCATATTTTGCAACAGATGGCTATGGCGTTACAGGCGTCCAGACATCAAGTCAGTGATTATGCCCCACGGATTTCGCATATCAAGATCAATAAGGATAAAATCCGCGAAGTCATTGGTGCTGGCGGCAAAGTGATTCGCGAAATTTGCGAAACAACCGGGGCCAAGATTGATATTGATGATGATGGCAATGTGACTGTATCGGGCATGGATTCGAAATCCATCGATGCCGCCATTGCAACCATTACATCCATTGCCTGTGATCCAGAAATGGGCGGAATCTATACCGGCAAGGTTGTCAAAATCACCGATTTTGGTGCCTTTGTTAACTTTATGGGAAGCCGTGATGGTTTGGTTCACATAAGCGAACTGGCCGCAACCCGCGTTGCCAAGGTTAGCGATATCGTCAATGTCGGCGACCAAGTCCGTGTCAAAGTTGTCGGATTTGATGACCGCGGCAAGATCAAGCTGAGCATGAAGGCATTATTGGTGGGGGCAGAGGGCTAGGCTGAGGCTGCTCTGTTTTTACAATGGATTGATTTCCCATCCCCGGAGGTTAAAGCCCGGGGATGGGATTTTATTGGTTGGATAAATGATTTGAGTTTATGACTGCATTATTTTTTTGTTGCACCATTTTCAATAAATCTTCATGAGTATTTCCCTACTAAGGCCGATAATATCATTTTCAAAAAGGATTAGTGGGTTTCCTGGATGGCCACGCTCCCCTCGTTCGCTCGCCATGCCGTACGTCATTGTGCGAAGAGCGCAGCCCGATGCGGCCATCCAGACTTTAAAATACCAGAGCCGATGCAATCTCGCACAGTTGTCGATGCTCGTCAGGGCTCAGTTTTAATGTCAGATGAATCATTCCATCCTGGTCGTGGCGGCTTAAAATAACCCCATGGCGATAGCACCATGCCAGGACATCCCCTTGGTCGCTGGTGATCTCCACCTGGATAACATCCTTGTCCCGATTCAAGGTTTGCGAAATCATTCCCAGTAGATTCAAAATCCCATCGCCTGTTTTGGCAGAAATGGCGACGCTATTTTTTTGACGGGCTATGCGGTTAATTAGGGTGTCTTTATCCTCCTCCGTTAGCAGGTCAATTTTATTGTAAACATGGATGATCGGTATGGCATCGGGCGCGCCTTCTTGATGAATATCCAAAATGTCATATAACACAGATTCAACATCATGGGACTGAACATCCCGGTCCACATGGGCACTGTCATGGATATGCAGAATCAGATCGGCGGTTCGAACTTCTTCAAGTGTGGCTCTAAACGCTGCAACCAGTTGTGTTGGTAGGTTCGATATAAACCCCACCGTGTCAGAAAAAACAACCTCGCGGCCGCTGGGCAGTTTTGTTGTCCGCATGGTTGGATCCAGTGTTGCGAACAAAAGGTCCTCCGCAAAGACGCTGGATTCCGTTATCAAATTAAACAGCGTCGATTTGCCGGCATTGGTATACCCAACCAACGCAATCACCGGTGTTGAATAGCGTTGGCGTGCCGCGCGATGAAGGCCCCTGGTGCGTTTGATTGTTTCCAGATCTTTTTCCAATTTGAGGATCCGCGTGTCAATCATACGGCGGTCAAGCTCTAGCTGAGATTCCCCCGGTCCCCCGATAAAGCCAAAGCCGCCCCTCTGCCGTTCGAGGTGGGTCCAGGACCGAACCAGCCGGCTGCGCTGATGATTCAGGGCGGCCAGCTCAACCTGCAATCGCCCCTCTGCCGTGCGGGCGCGTTCCCCAAAAATTTCCAGGATCAACCCCGTACGGTCGATGACCTTGCATTGCCAGGCACGTTCCAGGTTGCGTTGTTGGATGGATGATAGATTTGCATCAACAATCACCAATTCTAGGCCCAGATTGTTGATGCTTTGTTTAATGGTGTCGACGTTCCCACGACCCATCAGGGTTGCCGCTGAAACCGCATTGAGATTGATGATTTGCTGGTATAGCACATTCAGGTTGATGGCCTGGGCCAGGCCGACGGCTTCCTCCAGGGATGCTTCCTGGGTCCGCTTGGGGATGGTTTTGTCCTCTGGCTTTCGGATATGGACATGAATCACGCCCGTTGATAAACCATTGGTTGTAGACGGCCTTGATGGTGAGTGTGTCATTGTGTTTGTGTCCAAAAACGGCAACCGAGTTAAAGAAATGCTAGTCCGTTCCAAAGGAGAAGTCAACGCAACCGTACCGTGCAGGTTCACGCAGGGCATCAGAAAAATCAAGCAGAAAAAACTGCTTAAGTTCCACCCTTCTCCGCCAACACAACCAAATTCTTGACAATTTGTTTTGTCCCCCGCAATCGCTGGTCCATACTGGTCCAGTCGCGCATAAAGACTAACTTTTGGTCGGGGCGGATTTTAGAATGCCCGGCCTTGTTGGTTTCTGGACTTTGCAAAAACAAAAGCAAACCCCGGTGATTACGGAATTGATTATTCCGAAAGGTAACCACAACCCCCTTGGGGCCAACATCTAATTTTTCGATCCCAGCACGACGGCAGAAATTTTTAAGCTCGACCACATCGAACAAATTATTAACCTCCGATGGAAGGGGGCCAAATCGATCGATCATCTCGGCGGCAAATTCATCGATTTCACGGCGTGTTTCAAGGTGGGCAATCCGCCGGTACAACGCAAGCCTCAACCCAAGATCGCTGACGTAAACTTCTGGAATTAATACTGACGTGCCAAGATTCAGCTGTGGCGTCCATTCATAATCGATTGACTTGCCGTCAGCCTGATCCGCCTGTTCCGCGCGGGCCATGATGATCGCTTCTTGTAACAAATGTTGATACAGCTCGACACCGACTTCGCGAATATGGCCGGATTGTTCTTCGCCCACGATGTTGCCTGCACCGCGGATATCCATGTCGTGACTGGCCAATTTGAATCCAGCACCCAATGTGTCCAGGCTTTGCATGACCTGCAATCGTTTTTGGGCTGTTGCCGAAATAGCTTGGTCCGCGGGCAATGTTAGGTATGCGTATCCTTGAGTTTTCGATCGCCCAACTCTGCCTCGCAATTGATATAGCTGCGCCAGACCGAATAAATCTGATCTGTGGATAATCAACGTATTCGCCGTTGGAATATCGATACCCGATTCAATGATATTGGTGCTAAGCAGCAAATCATATTCGCGATCATAAAAGGCTGTCATCACGGCCTCTAGCTCCGCCGGGGGCATTTGACCATGTGCCATGATAAAGCGAATTTCCGGAACAATGGTCACCAGTTGTTCCGACAGGGTTTTCAGATCCTCTATCCTTGGGGAAACATAAAATATCTGGCCGCCACGGTGGTATTCACGCAAAATCGCTTCTCGTTGGACAACTGCATCGAATGGCATCACAAACGTACGAACGGCCAACCGGTCAATTGGCGGGGTCGTAATCAGGCTTAGTTCTCGAACGCCGCTTAGCGCTAGCTGCAACGTGCGTGGAATTGGCGTTGCCGTCATTGTTAAAACATGCACATCCGTTTTCAAGGTTTTCAGACGTTCCTTTTGTTTGACGCCAAAGTGCTGTTCCTCGTCAACGATCAATAATCCAAGATCGGTAAATTTAGTTTTGTCCGACAAAATCGCCGATGTTGCAACGATAATATCAACTTTGCCATCGGCCATGTCCTTTCGAATCAGGGTTGCATCCTTGGGTTTGACCAATCTGGAAAGCTGTTCCACTTTGTACGGCAATCCATGGAATCGCTGGCGAAAGGTATGAAAATGCTGGCGACATAACAGCGTCGTTGGAACAATAACCGCCACCTGCTTTCCATTGGCCACACATAAATACGCCGCCCGCAACGCGACCTCTGTTTTGCCAAAACCAACATCCCCGCAAATCAAACGATCCATCGGCTTGCCGGATGCCAAATCATCCAGCGTTTCTTCGATAGCCCGCAGCTGATCCTCAGTTTCCGCATAGGGAAAGCGTGCACAAAAATCATCATATTCCTGCGTCGTTTTTTCCAATATATCAGCATGATGCAACGTTCGTTCTGCCGCCAATCGAATCAGATAATCCGCAACCTCGCGAATGCGTTTTTTGACCTTTGCTTTTCGATGCTGCCATGCGTTTGATCCCAACCGATCCAATTGCACTGACGATGAATCGTTCCCATATCGGGAAATCGCATCGATATTTTCAACGGGCAGAAAAAGTTTGTCCCCACCATCAAACGCGATGCACAGACAATCATGGGCCACACGTTCCACCTGAACTGTTTCCAGCCCCTTGTATTGCCCCACACCATGTTCACGATGGACAATATAATCATTCACGGCGATTTGGCTGGCTTCATCAAAAAACGCGTCTGACTTTCGTTTCTTTTTAAGGGTACGTGCGACCCGATCGCCCAGAATATCCTGTTCGGTTAAGACCAACCAGGCGGGCGTCAAAAAACCATGCTCAAGCGGCATGGTCAGGGAATAAATTGATTTGGTATTGGCGTTAGTCCGTGGAAACGCATTGACCGGCAGGATTCGTTGGATACCCTGATCACGCAGAATCTGTTCCAATCGCCCCCGGGATCCATCCGTATAACTCGTTAAAATAACTGTGCGGTTGGATTGTTGGTGATCCGCGATTGTATCCTTGACCGTATCAAAAAGTTTGTCCCGCTGTGATTGACGAATCGCTGTAAAATCAGGCGCCAGCCGTCCACCATAATCCGTTGCATCGGGCGAAACATAAGGTGATAAAAAAAATCCCCGGGCAGTTAGCGCGCCCCATTCGTCAGTTGTCCAATACAAAAGCTCTGGCAAGATGGGGCGATAGGATCCACCGGCGTTTTTTCCGATCGGCTGAAGACGTGCTCGGTAATAGTCGCGAATGAGGGCTTGTCGGCTTTGAAAAGCTTGCTCGATGGTGTCATCATAAACGGGGACAAAGTCTTCTAGGTAATCCAACAAGGATTCTGTTTCGGGATAAAAAAGCGGCAGCCAATGTTCCATCCCCGCATAGGATCGGCCGGCAGAAATCGCCTCGTAAAGGGGATCGGATTGTGCCTCGAATAATTCCCGATACTGATGGCGAAATTGATTCTGAGACGCTTCGGTCAAAAGAATTTCATGAACGGGTTTTAGATCGATTTTATTAATCGTTCCAATCGTTCGTTGGTCCAGGGGATCAAATTGCCGCAACGTTTCAACCGTATCGCCAAAAAAATCGATTCGCACAGGAAATTCAACCCCTGTCGGAAATAGATCCATCAGGCTGCCGCGAATCGCATAATCCCCCGGTTCATAAACGGATTCTCGGCGGTTATATCCTTTATCGGCAAGATAGGTTAACAATTGGTCACGGCTGACCTTTTGCCCAACCTGAATATCCAATGATTCACCAAGGAATGATAATCGAGGGGGCAAACGCTGAGCCAGGGCAGAAACGCTGGTGATGACGATAGCGGGTTGGTTTTGGTCCAGCAAAGCCGTCAGCGTCGCCAATCGCGCCGTCACAATATCCAGACTTGGCGAAATGCGATCATACGGCAAACAATCCCATGCAGGGAATATCAAAACAGGAATGGTTGGGTCAATGACCGACACTTGTTGTTTGAGGGTTTCCAGGCGATCGTCTGTTGCCGAAACGAAAAGAAGATTTTTTTTATTTTGCTTAAATAGGTTGGCAATAACAAAGGACTGGTATCCTTGGGGAATGCCGCCTAGTATCTGGTTTAAGCTTTCTGGCTTGCCAGCATTTGTCTTTATTTGGGATGATGATTTTAGGCCAAACACCGCTAACGGACCCCTTTCCTTATTCTGTACAAACACCTTAATGGAACGGTAAGATATCAACAAGGGAAATAGGCTGAGGCAGTTCCCTATACCCAATCTAAACAGAAATGTTGAAATTTTATGACAGATAGTCTTTTTCCACGGGTTATTGCCCATCGGGGGATTGTTTCCGGAAATTATGCCGGCAATAGCCATAGAGCAATCGAGGAGGCTTTGAATTCCCCAGTTGAGGGGATAGAGGTCGATGTTCGACTTTCCAAAGACGGCATTCCGTTTATCTTTCATGATGGGTTGCTTGAAAATTCAACCAATGGCACAGGAAGGCCAGAGGATAAAACGTGGCACCAGCTAAAGGAAATCGAATACACGCAGAATCCCGATCATCATTCGACACTTATCTTGTTGGAGGATGTTTTGAAAATGGTAGGTTCCCATAAATTCCTTTTTCTTCATGCAAAGGATAGGGGAGGGTTTGGGCGCCCCCTTGCGCACGGGATTGTTCGTTTGATTGAAAAATATCACTTACAAAAAAGCATCATTATTGAATCGTTTAATCCGTTTTTCTTGAGGGTTGTGCGGCTTAAATCCAAGGATATCACGATTCTGTATGACTTTAAAATAGACACAAAATCAGCACAGGAAGAGGCGCATCCCGATCGAATCCCCTGGGCATTTAAGCAGCCCTTTATTCAAAAACAAATCGTGCGGCTTTTGCGTCCCGATCTTTTGGGTCCCCATTGGGGTATTGGGCATGATCTTTTGGCCCATTTTGTGCGCCATAATTATCCCATGATGTGTTGGACAGTGGATGATAGTGTGGTTGCAGAACGGCTTTTTTCTGCAGGGATCATGGGTGTTAAAAGTGATTGTCCCTTGAAAATAATGGAAATCTTTATCACAAGACACGCCCCATATTAATCATCCGCACAATAAGGATTAAAAAATAGCTATCAATCAAAAGTTCTGCTAAAGATAGAATCACGGACTTTTAAAAAGATACGCTCTGGTTGTCTCGACAGAGACCGTTTGGAACAAATATTAAGGATACTATGGAATTTCAGAAATTAGGGCTGTCACCGTTATTGTGTGAATCAGTCAGGGGCTTTGGATATACGCAACCAACACCGATTCAAGAACAAGCCATTCCATATGTATTGCGTGGACAAGATGTTCTGGGGTGTGCACAAACCGGCACCGGAAAGACAGCCTCTTTTTTATTGCCCCTGATCCAATTATTGTTGGAATCACCAGGCCGGGCACGGTTGTCAAGGGCCGTGATTTTAGAACCGACCCGGGAATTAGCAACCCAAGTATTGGATAATTTTAAAAATTATTGCAAAAATATCCCCCTGTCAGCTGTGCTTTTGGTTGGCGGAGAATCTTTTTCGGATCAAGAAAAAGCCCTGCAACAAGGGGCGGATGTTTTAATTGCAACCCCTGGGCGTTTGTTGGATTTGATTAACCGGGGCAAAATCATGATGATTGGCACAAAATATGCCGTCATTGACGAAGCCGATCGCATGCTGGATATGGGATTTATTCCTGATGTGGATCGTATTTTGGCAGGGCTTTCACCACAACGGCAGACCCTTTTGTTTAGTGCCACGCTTTCCCCGGAAATCAGGAAACTTGCAAACACGTA
Organism: Alphaproteobacteria bacterium; assembly: GCA_026400645.1. Taxonomy (NCBI): domain Bacteria; kingdom Pseudomonadati; phylum Pseudomonadota; class Alphaproteobacteria; species Alphaproteobacteria bacterium. The sequence continues at coordinate 49,935 of JAPLOP010000027.1, forward strand.
TTTGGTGAATCCACAGGAAATAACCGTGGCGCCGACCGTCCGGACAGCCATAACCATTCAACAGTTTAGCGTTTCTTTGCCCACGAAGCAAAAACCCCAAGCCGTGCAGGCATTGTTAAAAAAGTATGGAAAAGGGATTTCCAGTCTGATTTTTTGCAATCGCAAACGCGATATTTCGATTCTTGTGACCACATTAAAACGGTATGGCTTTAAGGTGGAGGCGCTTCATGGCGACCTGTCACAAAGCACACGTAACCAGGCCTTGGCTAGCCTCAAGCAAAAGGATTTGGATGTCCTGGTTGCCAGTGACGTTGCAGCCAGAGGATTAGATATCGAGGATCTGGATATCGTCATCAATTACGATGTGCCCATTAACGTCGAAGATTATGTGCATCGCATTGGTCGAACAGGGCGCGCCGGCCAACAGGGGCAGGCCTTTACATTGGTTAGCGATCCCGAGAAAAAACAATGGGCCGCGATTGAAACATTTACCCATCAAAAGATTGATGAATATGTGCTGGTTCTGGAGGACGAGGAGCCTAAAAAAGAAAAACGGGGGCCGCAGCCCAAAAAGGAAACCGCTAGAGCAAAAAGCGAAGAACCCGCACTTGTTACGGATGATTCTGCACATTTGCCATCCTCTGATTCTGTGCCTTTTCTACCCTCTAATTCTGCACATTTGTCATCCTCGGGCTCGACCCGAGGATCTCCGAAAAATCGCAAAGACCTTCGGCCGCGGGGGGATGTTGATGTGGCAGAGAAGGCCACCCAAACCGCTGCACCCACCCCCAGAGCTAGAACGCCCTATGTTCGGCACAATACACCATTCGAGGACAGATCAGTTATTGGATTTGGCGAGCATCTTCCTGATTTTATGGCACGGCCTGTCCCGCTGTTAAACTTATCACAAGGGCTGGATTTGCCCCAAGAAGATGAAGATTTATGTGCTCCTCTCGCATGATTTCCTAATACCATTTTCATGAATTATGGATTAGTGTTTCCTGGATGGCCACACTCTCTTCGTTCGTTCGCCATGACGTCATGGCGAGGAGGGCGAAGCCCGACGTGGCCATCCAGGGCCTGAACGATTGATTGATTATTCATGAAAATGGTATAAGTAAAACACACAGATCCTCGGGTCAAGCCCGAGGATGACAAACAGGGTGTTTCCCCGGAAAATCATCTAGAATATACTATATAAACACAAAGGAATTATAAAAAAATGATTTTGCTGATGCGTTCGCTTTTGTTTTATTTTTTAGTTTTTTTATTTGTGACTATTCCTTATTTTTTAATAATTCCGCTTACTTGCATTTTCCCACGTGCATTTACGTTGCGTATTAATAGTTTATGGTGCAAATCGGCCCTGTTTCTTTTGCGATTCTGTATTGGCCTTGGCTATGAAATTCGCGGGCGCGAAAACCTGGACAAGTTATTGGAAAGTGGTCGTTTTATTATTGCCAGCCAGCATCAGTCAGCGTGGGATGCCATGTTCTTCCCATCGGTTTTAAAAACTTATCGGGCCATTATCAAAAAAGCTCTTCTATTCATCCCTGTATTTGGTTGGTATTTTTACAAAGCTGATTTTATCGCAATCGACAGAAGTGCGGGCATCAAGTCCATCAAAAAACTGCTAACTGATGGGAAAAAGTCAATGAAGGAAGGGGTTCCGATTTTCATGTTCCCAGAGGGGACCCGAACTGAATTTGGCGCCGATGTTCCCTATCAGCCGGGTATTGCGGCGCTTTACAAGGGGCTTGATGTGCCGATACTGCCTGTTGCCTTGAATTCGGGGCTATTTTGGAAACGTCGGGGGATTATTAAATATCCCGGGACCGTCATCGTTCATTTCCTGGAACCCATTCAGCCAGGCCTTTCCAAGGAAGTGTTCATGACGACGTTAAAGAATCGCATTAACGAAGGGGCGGCGACGCTTTAAAACGGCATCACCTTGTTCAGGACCTGCTGCCCCCAGGGGAAAGCCTGCATGTCTGTTAGCTCTCCGCGGCCGCCATAGGATATGCGCAGTTCGGAAATTTTTTCCCCTTGGATTGTATTGGATGATGCGATGTCTTCGCGTCTGATGATACCCAGAACCTGAACCTCGCGCACTTCGTTCACCAGGCGGATTTCTTGTCGACCCTGGATCACCATGTTTCCATTGGGCAATATTTGGATAATGCTTGCGGCAACCTTAAAATTCATTTTGTCCGCAACATTGTATTTTGCTGATCCTGTAAGGGATGGGTTGCTGTTAAAATTAAGCCAGTTGGGATTTGCTACGCCTGGCGCGCCTTGTTGTTTTTTGGGAAGCATTTTTAGCGCTTGTGTTTCAAGGCCCAAAGCATTCGTCACGGTCGTGTTGCCAGATGTTGTCCGTTGAATATTCGGGGTCATTTCAATAGATTCTTTTTGATCAATATTAACCAACACAGTCACAATATCGCCGACTTTATTGGCGCGCTGATCTTTAAAAAACGCCCTGGATCCGGTTTCCCATAATGAATTTTGCCCGCGCCCTGGCAACAGTGTTGGCTGCGGCATTGGCATAGAAATCGGCTGGTATCCCGAAACTCGTGTTGGATCCTGTATTTGGCTAAGCGGCGGTGGATCGCCCACTGTGGATAATTGTTCCGCCAGGTTGCACCCGGACAGGAGGATCGTCATGAGGCATAGCGATGACAAATGCGAAAAATTATGTAAAAAAAATACACTCATCCGATCCTCCCGATTTCTGCTTGATTGGGGCCTGTAATTTTTGCTTGAATCGTTTTCTTTATGACTGGGCCTGATCCGTCCTTGGATGACGATGTTTCAAGCATTATGCTCTCGCCAAAGCTGCCGTTGGACAACGCGGTCGCTTGGGTTGTGATCACCATGGATGGGCTTTTGTAGCTAATCTGAACCCCATCACCCTTTTTTACGATCAGGGGAGATTGCAAATCCGAACGATTAACAGGCGATCCGATTTTAATGGGGGTATGTTTTGATGTTTTGCCCAATAGCTCCTCCTTTTTTGTGACGGTGCTTGGGGATAATTTGTCGGCCGGAAATTTTTGCCATCCAATGTCAGATTCAGAAATAATATCACTTTTCGCAATGGGATTTTTTAAAACAGGAATTTCAATAAGCCATTCAATCTTACCAAGAATTTTTCGTGGTGGATTGCTGCCAATTATCACGTTGGCGCTAAATTGTCGCTGGTCTGTTTGTATCGACAATTGCTGAATGACGATTGAATCGGCACCTTCCCCCTCCTTTAGGTTTCCCCATTGATCGATCCAATGATCGATATGAATTTGAAATTCCTGGGCAATGACTTCTTGGGAAATGGCGGATTTTAGATGACCAATAATCGTATCCTTGGTGATGCGTGGCATGGGCTGCGCCTCGCAATCCACAAACAAACAAAGAAAAAAGAAAAACACCCTAAAGAAAGTCATGATTAGCGTCCTATTTGATTGGCTTTTTCGAGCATGGCATCGCCGGTTTTTAAAACCTTTGTCAGCATTTCATAAATTTTTTCAATCTTGATCAGGTCGGTGATTTCCTCGACAGCGTTGACGTTGGATCCTTCGCGCCATCCTTGTTTGATCATGCCGCGGCGATTGGATCCGGGTGGCCCTTTGTCCGGTGTCCCTGATGCGGATGTTTGTTGGAACATGCTGTCGCCTATGGCCTTTAATCCTGCTGGGTTAAAGAATGTGGATAGCTCAATCTGCCCAACAAGCTGATCCGTTGTTTGCCCTTGGGTTTGAACGTAAACCTGGCCAAACTGATTGATAGAAACAGACAATGTATTGGCCGGCAATGTGATCCCCGGTGCCACAACATATCCCGTTTTTGGCATTACAAGCGTGTTCGAGGCGTTCAATTGCAGCGCCCCAACGCGCGTATAGGATGTGGTGCCATCGGGCATGTTAACCTCAAAAAAACCATCCCCTTCGATCATAAGGTCCAATGGATTGTTAGTCTGAACGGGGGTTCCCTGGTCAAAAATACGATAAATGCCGCCAGCCTGAACGCCCAAACCAACCTGGAGCCCCGTTGGGGAAATGCTGCCGTTATCTGATGTTGGTGAACCAACGCCCCCCAAATCCTGGTAAGGCAAATCATAGGCAACCAGATATTGTCGTTTATATCCGTCGGCGCCTTGTGCTGCAATGTTTTGTGCCTTGATCGACAAATTCATTTCCTGAAGTTGTAGGCCTGTGCGTGTGATATTGAACGCGTTGATAACTGAAGCCATGATTTTGTTTCCTGGTTATTTTTTATTTTTAGGCATTTTGTGGGGATGCATTGATCATCTTTTTTTGAAGCTGTTCGAACTCATCAATGACTTTTTGGGCGTTTTCAAAAAGACGTAATAATTCCAGCATCCGCATACTTTCGACCATGGGAGAAACGTTGGAGCTTTCCAATGATCCCTGCACAATATGGGGCGCATGGGATGGCTGTGCATCGGCTGAGGTTTTAAAAAGCGAAAGCCCTTCGCTGACCAACGCTTGTTCATCATCGAATTCAACAACCCCTATTTTCCCCAAAATCGTATTGTTGCTGGAAAGCGTTCCATCCTGGGCAATACTGATATTTTTAAGCGACCCTGGAAGTAATATCTCGCTTCCGCCGGCACTTAACACGGGATGGCCCGCGGTTGTGATCAATTTACCATCGGTATCAGTCAGGAATTCGCCATTACGGGTGTATCGTGTCCCTTGGGGCGTGTTTACGATGAAATATCCGTTCCCAACAAGGGCAGCATGCAGGGGTGCCCCTGTATTCATCAGGGATCCATTGGTTGTGTCCCTGACCAGGGCCGCCGTCTTGACGTAAGAAATATCTTTATTGTCTTTTGTTTTGTAGACGACTTCTTCTGTGCTGAGGCTGAATGATTGAAAGCCATTTGTCGTCGCGTTAGCCAAATTATTGGCGACGGTATTAAGCTTTAATATCTGCGCTTCCTGCATTGACAGCATTATGGCAGTCGGCTTGAACACCGCGACATTGCTTTTGTATTGAACTTCGGCCATTTTTCACAAGGATGTTTAGAATCTTTGTTCTTATGGATGCATGAATCGTGCCAAAGTATTTTTGTTTATCGGGGATGCATGATCCTGGCTTCCCTCAAATGATGATCCGCATCCAATTGAAGCACGCCCAGGTCTGGATTAAGCGATGCAAGCCGCAGGTAATGGCAAGCCTTTTTGGTATCGATTTTTGTCCCCTGGCCAGTTTTAAACATAATTCCCGCATTAAACTGGGCAGAACCGCATCCCAGCTGGGCGGATTTTATGTAAAATTCAAGGGCCAGTTGCTCATCTTTTTTCACGCCGTGTCCAACCAAATAACTGTCGGCCAGGTCTTTCCATGCCAATGCGGATCCAAATTCACCGGCTCGTTTGAAATAATAATTGGCCAGATAATAACTTTTTCCAAGGCCGCAATATCCATTAAGGTACATAATGCCCAGCATGTGGAGCCCATCAGCATTATCAAAACGTTCCAGATGGCGCAGAAAAATCACGACATCCTTGTTATCATTTTGCACGTGATGAATCACATACTGTTCGACGTTCGCAAAACAGCTCGATGTTTTAAATAGCAGAAACAGAACGACGGGAATATAGCAGTTAAGGATTATTTTAATCTGAGTTCGGCGTAAGAGTGATATCAAAACAAGACCCACCGTAGTCTTCCTCCGGCTTGACCGGAGGATCCAGCTTATAATGATCGCTTTTTTTCTCTGGATCCTATGGTCAAGCCATAGGAAGACTCGCTTTTGTCTGGGTTTTATTAGCTTTTTACGTCGAATTGGGATTATTTTAGTCACCTGATGTCCTTATGCATGGGGAATGCTTCTATTCATAAAGATCGATCACAAATTTACGCTTGACAAGGACGCTTGCATTTGGAACCCGGTTAGCTGCAACAGAAGCGCCACTATTTTCAGTCACCACTGGTACGGCATGTTGAAAATCTGCCTCTTGGCTTGATAATAAGCTGGATACAGATTCTTGGGGGATCTCTGGGACAATCTCGTTTACAGATACATTCAATGAAGAGCTGTTTGCAATGGCATCATTATTGCTGGTGGCATTTTCCGCATCATAGTCCAAAATGGGCGTACTTGCAGACTCCCTCTCGTGTGTTTGATTTGGACTTGTGCTCGGATTATTGTTGATAGAATCTAATTCATAGTCTGCAACAGGTGTGTTGGCTGCAAATCCGATTCCATATAGAATAAGCTGAAAGCCTAGCGCGCGCACTAAAGAAGAAAACAACATATCGATACTCTTTTACTGTCTAAAAAACTGATATCTATATGATAGAATCGTTTTTTTAATAAAACAATCGTTAAGAATGTCCGACAACCATTTTTGATTGAACCTGCGCATAGGCATCCAATGCTTTTTTATCTTTTGTCAGTAATGATACGATAATCCCAATAATAAATGATGCAGGTATTGTCAAGATTGCTGGGCTTTTGAGTGGGAAAATCGCAGTAGAGCAATGAAACACATCAACCATAACAGTTGGTGACAGAACAATCAGCAGTACGCTGCCAAGTGTTCCGAATACCATGCTGGCAACGGCCCCCTGGGTTGTGTGACGGCGCCAATACAGGCACAAAATCAATGCGGGGAATGTGGCGCTGCCTGCAATCGCAAAGGCAAGCCCAACCAACACAGTGACGTTTTGTCCCTGAAAAGCGATGCCCAATATGACGGACAGGATTCCAAGGCCAACCGTTGTTATGCGGGCAACCAGCAATTGTTCCTTTGATGAAACGGGGCCCTTTCTGATAACGCCAACCCACAGATCATGTGATATTGCAGCTGCACCCGACAACGTTAATCCCGCAACAACGGCCAGGATTGTCGAAAACGTCACGGCGGCGATAAAGCCCAATAGGGGGGTTCCGCCAGTGACCTCTGCCAACAAAAGCGCCGAAACATTGCCGCCCTTATCCAGGGATCGGATTGTTTCTTGCCCCACAAGGACAAGTGCCCCAAATCCCATAATAATAACGAACAGGTAAAAAATGCCAATCACTGTGGTGGCGTAAAAAACGGACATTCTGGCAGCCTTTGGATTGGCAACCGTATAAAAGCGCATCAATAAATGGGGCAGGCCAACAGTCCCGAACATAAAGGCGATTCCAACGGAAACAGCCTCCCACGGATTTAAATAAAGATTACCGGGTCTTAACAGGGAATCCCCATAAATGACGCCGACCTCTTTAAACAATAAAAGCGGATTAAAATCAAATTCGGACAACACCAGGACAACAAGTATCGCGGACCCTATGAGCAACAAAACGGCTTTTATGATTTGGACCCAGGTTGTGGCCAGCATGCCGCCAAACAAAACGTATCCAATCATGACTGTCCCAACCAAGATTTCAGCCAGCAGATAATCAATGCCAAAAATAAGCTTGATCAAGGTTCCGGCCCCAACCATTTGTGTAATCATGTAAAAAATAATAATGACAAGGCTACTGATCGAGGAGGCCGTCCGAATCGGTTTTTCCGAAAAGCGTGTAATCAGGGCATCTGTAAATGTATATTTCCCAAGGTTCCGAAGGGGTTCAGCAACCAAGAAAAGCAACAATGGCCAGCCCATCAACCCGCCAACGATGTAAATAAAGGAATCAAATCCACAAAGGACGATCAGTCCCGTGAATCCCAAAAAGCTGGACGCGCTGATAAAATCACCCGCCAAAGCCAGTCCATTTTGAAATCCGGTAATATTGCCACCGGCTGAGAAAAATTCGTCAGTCGTTTTTGTTTTTTTGGCCGCCCAATATGTGATAAAGCCACTTAATATAATAAAGAGCAGAAAAAGAGCAATGGAAAAGCTATCGGGGTTGCCAACTTGTGAACGCATGTTTTAACCTCTGACCGGTCTTTTTTTTCCTGCTTTTGGCATTTTTTTTGCCTCTAGCAAGAATTTTGATAACTTATCTTGAAATGCATTGGCCCACAAAGCATAGGCCAGCGTTAATATCATGGCGAAAACAATAACGCCAACTCCCCAAATAATGCCAACGCTTAGGCCGGGAGTGATCTGCGTGACGATGATGTCCTTGGAAAAAGCTGCAAAAATCAGAAACGTTACAAATGTACTAATTAATAAGGCTGAAAAAAACAAGGAAACACGTTTCTTTGTTTTGTAAAACTTAAATGTTTGAAACGTGTTCATGTGAAATTCTCTTAATTAATTATTATTTTAGCGAAAATTTATTTTATTTTAAACATACCTTTGCATCTATGGCAATAGTCTTTCAAAAAAATGGAAAATCATCGGGCATGGGTACGGTCGATTGAACCAGGCGCCGACGAATCAAAGGCAAGTCTTTTCCATCAAACAGATGCTGCCTTAGAAAATATTCTGTCAGGATGTATGCTTTTTGTAATTCTTCTGGCCCGCATGATGCATTGGGATTAACCAAAAAATTGGGCAAAAGGAAAAGACGATCCTTGTATGGATCCCCAACCGATTTACAGACAGCACGACCGGTTTTTGGCGAAACGTATGCTAAATCATCTGTTGATTGGGTCACAGCACAGGCACGTAAATCCAATCCAAATCCCAAAACTGATAGCAATTTAAGCTCGAAAAAAATGTAGTCCTTTTGCCAATGGTCGCCGCACCTTATAAGGGTGTGCAAAAAATCCTCAAAATACTCATAAAGCTCAGAATAAGGATGGCGTTCAGGCAGGCTTTTATCAAGCAACGCACAGGCCGAGCTGAGCGCCGCCAGGGAAAGGGGTTTTTTGAAAATTTTTATCCACAAGGATTCAAGGGGGTCAAGTTTCCAGTTTCCCAAATGTTCTGAAAGTCGTGCATTCCAGGTGACTTCTGCGATTGTGCCAGGCTGTTGGCTTGATTGTGGATTCTGCGATTTGGAACCAAGACGAATCAAGCCATTATGCTTTCCATGTTCCCTGGTGAAAACGGTAACAATAGAGCTATGTTCACTGGAAACACGCTGACTTAGAATGATCCCCCGGTCTGTCCATTTCATAGGATTGTCACAAATCTAGATAAGTTTTGTAAAGAATGATGGTTTTAGCCCAGAACATCAAGCGGACATTGAAGTCGCGTGGGGATTATTGTATCCTTACCCGAAGTCATTTCCCTAGGTGTTCAATCTGTATGTTCAAAAAACTCCTCCTCAGTCTTTTAATCAGCTGTCTTTTTGGTGTTTCATCCCAAGCGGCCAAACCAAAAAAACAACCCCCTGTGGTGGCGGCTCACCAAAAGCAAGTAGTGCCAGAGGCAACAAAACCAGAGCTTCCAGCAAGCGCAATCCCCGTCGATATCGAGGTCACTGCCAAGCAGGCCATATTGGCGGATTATCAAACCGGGGCAGTATTGTTGCAAAAAAATGCTGACGAATCCATGCACCCATCATCCATGACAAAAATCATGACAGCCTATTTGGTTATGGATAAAATAAAATCCGGCATCGTAAAGCCCGACACCGTTTTGACGGTGGGCAAAAATGGGTGGAAGGTGGAGGGATCGTCCATGATGCTGAATATCAATGACCAGGTAAAAATTGACGAACTTCTTAAGGGATTAATTATTTCATCCGGAAACGATGCTGCTGTTGTGTTGGCCGAAGGGTTGTCCGGAACAGAAAATACGTTCGCCGCAGAAATGACGCGGAAAGCCCAGGAAATGGGGGCAAACCAAACACGCTTTTTGAATGCAAGTGGCCTTCCCCATTCGGATCATTTAACAACAGCCAGGGATTTGCTAACGATATCAATGCGCGTGGTGGATGATTTTCCTGAATTTTATCACCTTTATAGCGAAAAAGAATATACCTATGGTGGCATCAAGCAGGGCAATCGTAACCCACTGCTCTATAAAAACATTGGTTGTGATGGGATTAAGACGGGCCATTCCAATGCGGGTGGATACGGCATGGTTGCGTCCTGCATTCAGGATGGGCAGCGCTTGATCCTTATTATTAATGGCCTGCCTTCTATGCAGGCGCGGGCTGACGAAGCGATGAAGCTGGTCACCTGGGGACGGCGGACATTTGCAAACTATACTCTGTTTAAAGCCCAACAACTCATCGAACAGATTCCTGTTTGGTATGGACGGGAAAATTTCTTGCCTGTCACGGTTGAAAAGGATGCTGTGATTGCGTTGGCGCGTGTGGGCAGAAAAGACATGGTCGTCAAGCTGAAATATGAATCGCCAATCGCCGCGCCCATTCAAAAAGGAACGGTCGTTGGGCATATCATTGTCACATCGCCTGCCTTGCCAAAGCCAATAGAGATCCCCTTGGTTGCGGCAATTACAATTGAAAAAGCGGGATTCTTCAAACGGATGAAAGATTCGGTATGTTATTTAATTTGGGGAAATCCGCGGATTTAAGAATAAGCCGCTTTCAATAGACCTTCTTGAGTTTGAGCAATTTCTGGATTGCTTCTTCGGGCTTCGCCCTCATCGCAATGACGACGTTGTCATGGCGAGCGAACGAAGTGAAGTGTGGCCATCCAGGAAACTCACTGATCATTTATGAAAATGGTATCAGATCCGGGTATAGGCATTCCAAAACAGCATTAAGGCGTTGCCGTCCATCCGTGGTGGATGATAAAAAACGGCCATCAAATGTCAGATATCCGGCTGTTGTTAATTTTTCTAACGGGGGTCGCTGCACGAAATCCGTTAACGGAATTGGCAGTGCCTGGCAATCGATTGGCTCATCAGTACGCAGGCCCATCATGAGTATTTCACGCATTTGTTCCGTCGCCGTTAGTTCAACAACTTCATCATCGCCCGTTCCATGATCCTTGATTGATTGCAACCATGCTTCGGGGGATTTTTTTTGCCTTGTTGCATATTTTTTGCCATCGATGGTAAGGCGACCATGTGCGCCCGGGCCAACGCCAGCGTAATCCTGATACCGCCAATAAACCAAATTATGACGACATTCTGATCCTGGTTTTGCGTGATTCGAAATTTCATAGGCTGGCATTCCATGATCGATCATCATCGATTGGGTCAGCTCAAACAAATCAGCTGATAAATCATCGTGGGGCAGGGGGAGCTCTCCGCGGGCGAAAAGGGTCGCGAACGCGGTGCCAGGCTCAATTGTTAATTGGTACAACGACAAATGGTCCGTCCCAAATTTCAGGGCTTGGGTAAGTTCGGTTTTCCATGCGGAAATTGTCTGGGAAGTTCGTGCATAAATCAAATCAAACGAAACGCGATCAAATGTGGAGCGGGCAATTTCGATTGCCTTGATCGCCTCATTGGCGCTGTGTTGGCGCCCAAGGGCCTTTAGGTCTGTATCATTGAGTGCCTGAACCCCTAAGGACAGACGATTGACCCCGGCTTTTTTTAAGGCCAGAAATTTTTCAACTTCCACGGAATTGGGGTTTGCTTCTAGTGAAATCTCGAGGTGTGCCTCTGGCTGCCACAACGTCGTTGCTTCGTCAATGAGGGCTGCAACGGTTTGAGGGCTCATGAGGGATGGGGTCCCCCCGCCGAAAAAAATACTTTTTAAGGTGCGTTTCCCCAGGATTGTGGACAGTCTTTTTAATTCACCCAGAAGCGCATTTTTCCACGCATCCTCGTCAATTGATCGGCGAACATGGCTGTTGAAATCACAATAGGGGCACTTAGAAAGACAGAATGGCCAGTGGATGTAAAGGGATATCACCGGGTCTTTATTTCTTTTTCCAATGCGGTTTGCGTTTGGAAATAATAGCTTCGGACGGTGGCATAGGGATCAAGAGAGCTTGCTTCTATGTCATTAAGGGCATCGATTAATTTGGATCGCTTATCGATGGCATCCAACCCATATAATGCCCAAAGAATGTATCCCTGTTGGCCATATCTGTTGTGTCTTTGATGTTTGTTTCTGGCCACATAGCCAACCGGATTCAGGATCATGTCCCCCGCCATGCCATAGGCCGCCCGAAAGGACGATGGTCCAACAACGGGGATCACAAGGTACGGCCCTGTGCCCATTCCCCATGTTGCAAATGTATGATTGAGTGTTGTTGGGTGGCTGGGCACGCCCATTTCCTTTGCTACATCCATCACGCCGAGCAAGCCAATGGTGGAATTAATCACGAACCTGAAAATCGTATTCATGGCCCGCTCGCCTTCCCCCTGGAAGGTATGATTAATAAAAGTCAACGGTGCAAAAACATTACCAATAAAATTCTGTGTGGCATCCTTTACCGCGTCTGGAATTGTGTCACGATACAGAATGGCCACAGGTTTGAGGATCAGGCCATCTACAACATGGTTGATGCTGTATAAAACCCGATTGAGGGGTTCTAACGGGTCAGGCTCGGATTCAGATTCATACTCATTTTCCAGGGACGTTGTCCGGGGCAGATCGGGCGATGATATCAGGTTATCAACACCCATCGGTGCTGTTTCTGCCAGGTTTTCACAGATAGCGGTGCCATCGCTTGTGCAGACAAGCAAACTAGCCATAATAAGAATTCGAATAATTTTTGTCACGCTGGGCCAGACTTTATTTGTAATGGTGGAGGTATAAACAGCTAAACGTATTCAACTGTCTTAATCGAATACACCTTGCTGCCATTTGGTGTGGTGACTTCAACGCTATCGCCGGCTTTTTTTGCAATCAAAGCACGCGCCAACGGAGAGGTAATGGATAGAAAGCCAGTACGTACATCGGCTTCGTCGCTACCAACAATTTGGTAGTGAACAACGTCATTCGTGTCTTCGTCTTTCAAAACGACTGTGGCCCCGAACTTAATGTCCTCGCCAGATATCTTGCTGACATCGATAACCTCGGCCCGACTTACTTTGTCTTCTAGTTCGCCCAAACGCCCCTCGAGGAAGCTTTGGCGTTCTCTGGCTGCATGATATTCAGCATTTTCTGACAAATCACCATGTTCACGCGCATCAGAGATAGCCTTAATGACAGAGGGACGCTCCACGCTTTTTAAATGACGCATTTCTTCTTGGAGTCTCTCGAAGCCTCTTACTGTCATTGGTAACTTTTTTTCCATAATTCCCTTGTCCGTTTTAACCAAGGCACCGACGGCCTTAGTGTGTCTGATGAATATCTGCTATCACCCATTGGAAATGAAGAAACTGGTTTGCCGCGCTCTCTTCGTTCGCTCGCAATGACGTCTTTGCGAGGATGGCGAAGCCAACGAAGCAATCTAGTCAGCACCTTCAGGTTGAATGAGTATATAAATAGCCTATAGAAAATAATTCTACAAAAAATACGACCGAAAAAGCAACAAAAAACAAAAATTGACCTTTATTTGGCTAATTCTTCCCCGCATAGGCGGGCCAATTCTATCGCCTGATTTTTATTAAGACGGGGGTCGCATGCGGACGTATAATTCCTGGGTACCATTTCCTCGTCAATGCCATTGGCTGGATCGTAGCATTCCGTAACGGATTCTGGTGTTATTTCGCAATGCAATCCACTGGGATGGAGTCCGGCTTCTTTAACGATTCGCATAAATTGAGCAAGTTCGTAACAGACAGCATCAAAATTGCGTGTTTTAATACCGTTGGAAAGTTTTCTGGTGTTGCCATGCATGGGATCGCACATCCACAATACGGGGGCATCCAAAAAGTGCCGCAGTAGTTTTGGCAAAATGCCGTTAATGGCGTCTGCACCGAAACGACAAATAATGATAAGTTTTCCAAGGTTTTGTGAGGGATTCAGAATTTTAATAAGTGAATCGACCTCGTGTTGATGAATGGAGGGGCCAATTTTGACGCCGATTGGGTTGGCAATCCCTCTGGCAAAGGCGATATGGGCACCTTGGATCTGGCGCGTTCGCTCGCCAATCCACAAACAATGCGCAGATGTTGCGTACCAATCTCCTGTTTTGGGATCTGGCCGGACAAGCCCTTGTTCATAGGGTAGTAAATAGGCTTCGTGAGCAATGAAAAGATTGTTTGCAAATTGCAGGGAAGACTGGGGATGTGGTTGATTGTTTAACGATCGCAAATCCTCCAGAACCGCGTTGGAAACGGAATAGGCTTTAAGCATTCGTTCTGGATCTGGTTTTCTGTCTTCAAAGTTTTGACCATTGATAATCTCGCCTTGAAAATTGGGGACAATCATTCCTTGAATATTTTCGATCATACAGGATCGGGGTTTGGCAAATTGCCCCGCCATTCGCCCCGTGACGATCACCTGCCCTGGAATATTGGGGGAAATCACGTCATGCATAGTGGCCAAAAGGTCGACCTTGCGTACAGTATATGAAAAATAGCTATGCGCAAACGTTTCGGCGCAATCCCCTGCCTGGAGCAAAAATCCTTTTTCTGCGTGGAGTGTTTCAAGCTGATGCTGAAAGGCCTGGATTTCAGCGATTGATACAAGGGGGCGTTGTTTTTCTAGGTACAAAACATATTTTTCAAGCTGTTGGTTATCTAGGTATAATGGTCCCTGGCTTAGGGGATGAGATTGCCAAGCTTTTGGACACCACTCGTCCGGCACGGGGGTCGTTTGAGATGCATAAAAATGATTCGACAATTATTAACAACTTAAAAATTTATTTTAGAATCCAAAGCAATTCGCCAAACAAACAAAGCTTACTCAACCGTAACGGATTTTGCCAAATTACGGGGTTGATCGGCATCTGTTCCTTTTAATGACGCTGTGTAATAGGCTAACAGCTGAACGGGTATAATGTAAAGTAGGGGGCCTATAAATGATGTTGGTAAATTCGGTAAAATCATGATTTTAAGATTATTTTTACCCTTTGTTTGATTTCTGAGGTGGTCCGCCCCCTTGGAATCGGTAAAACAAATAACTTGGCCATCTCGCGCCAAAACTTCTTGGATGTTTGAGCTGGTTTTTTCAAACCAATCATCATGTGGGGCGATTACGATAACGGGGACAGTTTTGTCAATTAAAGCAATGGGGCCGTGCTTTAATTCCCCTGCGGCGTATCCTTCGGCATGGATATAGGTGATTTCTTTGAGCTTGAGGGCCCCTTCCAAGGCTACGGGAAAGTTTAATCCGCGCCCCAAATACAATACCGTTGTTGCCGCTGTCAGATCGTTGGCCAGCAGACGATAATCTGCGCTGGCATCAAGGATGTGGCTGACAAGCCCAGGAACGGTTTCTAGGGCATCGACAAGCACTGTATAGGTATCATCCGATATTGTTTGGCGTGCCCGTCCTATGGTCACACAAAGACAAGCCAAGACCATCAATTGTGCACTGAGTGTTTTGGTGGCGGCAACGCCGATTTCTGGGCCTGCCAGTGTTTGCAGGACAAAGTCAGCCTTACGTGCCAGGGAACTTTCTGGGACATTAACAATCGCAAGTGTTTGGATGGATTTTGCTAAGGCATGAGTTTGGACCAGGGAAAGTGCCGCTAAAGTATCGCTGGTTTCACCCGATTGGGACAAACAAATAACCAGTTCTCCTGCTGATAAAACGGGGGATCGATAGCGAAATTCCGATGCAATTTCAACATCTGTTTCGATGCCACCCCATTGCTCGAGCCAGTATTTCGCAACCATTCCCGCATAAAAGGATGTTCCGCAGGCGATGATTCGGATTTTTCTAAGGGTTTTCCAATCGATTGGAGGTTGTTCGTTTTGATGCAAAAGGGATATCAGGGTGTTTTTTAAAATGATGGGCTGTTCGTGGATTTCTTTAAGCATAAAATGGTCATATCCGTTTTTGCTGGCGGATTCCCCGGTGAATGCGCTTTGTTGTAAGGGGCGCGTTACGATGGTTTTGTTTTTATCGTAAATTATGTGGGTGGCGCCGTTTGGGCCGCGCGTGATGTGGGCGATGTCACCGTCCTCTAAATAACACACGGTCTGTGTCCAGGATGAAAAGGCCAGTGCGTCGGATCCAACAAATATTTCGGTGTTGGTTTCGCTTTGTTTGATGCCAAGCGCCAGTGGGCTTCCGCGTCGTGTTGCAATCAGGGTATCGGGGTCGTCGCTGAAAATAATGGCTAATGCAAAGGCGCCGCGAAGATGGGCCAGGGTTTCGTGGACGGCATCCAGGGGGGCACAGCCTTTTTTTAGATACGTGTCGATCAGGTGGACGATCACCTCTGTGTCTGTTTCGCTGTGAAAATCATATCCTTGCTTTTGAAGATCGTTTTTGAGTGTGGCAAAATTTTCAATAATCCCATTATGGACGACAGCGACTTTTTCATTTGAATGGGGATGGGCGTTTTCTGTGACGGCGCGTCCATGTGTTGCCCAGCGTGTATGGCCAATGCCGATTGTCCCAGGGATGGGGTGGGTTTCGACAAGGTTTATCAGGTTTTGGAGCTTTCCGGTGGAGCGCCTGCGATCCATGGTGTTTTGGTGAATCGTTGCAATGCCAGCTGAATCATATCCCCGATATTCTAATTGTTTGAGCCCGATAAGGAGCCGGGATGAAACGGGTTCTGAGCTGACGATACCGATAATGCCGCACATAAAACTTTTTTGCCTTGAAAAGGGATATGACAGGTAGTGTAGCGCGCTGAGGCTAAAAGCAGGAAGGAAATTTTAATGACAAATTATGACAGGGTTGGGGTAGTGATGATAGTAATGACATTCGGTTAGTATGAAATTCAAATCAAACAACGCGCTACCCCCCCGTCATCCCGTGGCTTGACCACGGGATCCACAGAATACATGGGTCCCGCGATCAAGTCGCGGGATGACGGGAGGTGTTATTTGGGAGAGGGCTCATGCTATTTCATTAACCGAATGCCATTGGTAATGATAGGGGTGTAAACACAAAAAACCCCACGCAGGAAAACCTGCGCAGGGTTAAAGCACGTGATATAAATTCTAAAATTTAGAACTTGTATCCAACAGCAATTTTCATCGCTTGTTGTGTGATTTTGAAGCTGTGCTTTACAGATGTGCCTGGCATTGTGTAGGTAGAAAATCCATTATTATCATGGGTCAGATCCATTTTCGGACCAAATAGATAGCTATATTCTGCGCGCATAAATACGTTCTTTGATACGAACACTTCAAGTCCCAGGCCAGGAGCAAAAGAAATCGAGTTTTTTGATTTCTTTACAACTTGAGATGACGCAGTAGCTTGAGCTTGGGTAACTGACTGAGCATTACCACCAGGGCCACCAATAGCTCCGGTGGCTGCGGCTGCATTTGGGTTAAATTGAGCTGTCCATTTTCCAGCTTCAACGCCCAAACGAACATAAGCCAATGTGCTTGGTGTAATCATGTAACCGATTCTGGCAGCCAGGCCATAATAGTTGCTTCTTTTTACATTAGCTTGACCATATCCTGTTGTGCCAACTACGTCATTATACGTTGGAAGCTTCGTTGTGTCAAAACCACCAAACGCTTCACCACCAAGATAGAATCCTTGTCCAACGCTCATGCCGTATCCAGCGAACGCACCAAACAACCCTGCTAATTTACCAGCGTTATTCTGGATTGTACGATCAGATGTGGATAGTGCTTGCGATGAGCCAGGCGCACCCACGGGCATTGCGCCTGATGTTTGCAATGTGTACTTCACGTTCGTGTTTGCTGCTGCTGCGCTGGCGCCAACATAAAAACCTGTTGCGGATGGTGCTGATCCAGCGAAAGCTGCAGATGTCAGCATCGTTGCTGATAATAGAATTGTTGAAATTTTCTTCATTGGTAACTCCTAAATAAATTTGTTTGTAAGACTAAACTCTTTTGTCATAGCTTTGTAACTATGGTTATAGTTGTAACAGTCGGGAATGAATTGATAAACGCTCTATCCACTTTGGCGGCTTCATTAATCCTTTTGTGTGATCTAAATGACACATTTCCGTTTGGTTTGGATTATGCAATTTCCATAAACAATCAATTAATCGTTCAGGCTCTGGATGGTCCCATCGGGCTTCGCCCTCCTCGTACAGGGCGTCATGGCGAGCGAGCAGAGCGAGCGTGGCCATCCAGGAAACACTGATCGGTGTTTTGGAAAATAGTATAAGTGCCGGGACAGATGATTTGTTGAATTTCATTAATACCATGCTTTATCCTTTGGTCAATAGTCTTTGTTACAAAGGAATCCTTATGAGCAAGAAAAACCCAACAAAATCAACTATTCCACTGCCAAACATCAATACTATCCACGCCGATCTTGATCATTTGTTCGCATTGGCGCTGGAGGATCGCAATCTATCTGTGGCCTTGAAAATCAAGGAATTTCAGGCAAAGGAACTGGACCCAAAGCCAAAAGGCAAATTTGCCCCCGCAAAATCATTGCAGGATCTGTCGGATCATGATTTAGCCGCCTTTATCCTGGACCTGGAAAGCCCTTAACCATACCTAGGCATGCCCATACTGAATCGACAGCACAAGCGGGTCAACCTTGATGGATGCCAAAGACGATCGCCACATCTCGTCGGCATTGGTTCCAAACAGCAATGTTTCTGTTGGTTCAGCAACCAGCCAGGAATTTTCTTGAACCTCCTGTTCCAATTGCCCGGGGCCCCATCCTGTGTATCCCAAGCATATCAGCGATTTCTTTGGTCCCGATCCATGCGCCAAGGCCCGCAAGATTTCCAATGTCGATGTAATTCCAAACCGATCATCGCCATCAATGGAAACTGTGGAATCTATGGTGTAATCATCCGTATGTAGGACGAAACCCCGGCTAACCTCCACCGGGCCACCATAATAAATAGCGCAATCGTCTGTAATAGATCTGACTGTGATGCCCAGTTGTTTTAAAAGATCTGTAAAGGTGAAGCTTGGCAAAGCCCTGTTGATCATCAAACCAATGGCGCCATGTTTATCGTGTCCACAGATATAGATCACGGCATGATAAAATTGACTGTCCTCCAAATAGGGCATTGCAATCAATAGTTTGCCCGTTAAATACCCTTGTGTGATCGACAGTGATTTGCCGTGTTTTAAGTTCATGAAGGTTTTCAAAACAGCCCCTTTGATTCTAATGTCTTATATACCATATTAGTTCAAAAGTGTTACCATCCGTTTAAGAGTACCTATAATTTTATTAAAAGTATGAGTAATTTGGCCCAGAATATCCCCTATAATGACGAAAACCGGGACTATATACGAAAGATTCGTCAATTACCCATGTTGACAAGTGAGGAAGAGTATACCCTGGCCAAGGATTGGCGTGAACGGCAAGATTATAAATCCGTTGAAAAACTGATTAACAGTCATTTGCGATTGGTTGCAAAAATTGCACAAGGGTATCGTGGGTATGGATTGCCATTAAGTGACCTCATTGCCGAGGGGAACGTTGGCATCCTCCAGGCTATGAAGCATTATGACCCGGACAAAGGGTTTCGATTTTCAACCTATGCGATGTGGTGGATACGTGCCAGCATGCAGGAATATATTCTGCAAAGTTGGTCGTTGGTTAAAATTGGAACCACGCGGGCGCAAAAGAAATTATTTTTTGGATTGCGTAAAGCCCAGCACCAAATTGATCAAGAATTGGAATTGGATGGGAATCTGGAGGGACATCAAGATGGGTTGACCCCTGAAAAGATTAAAAAAATTGCCGAAAAATTATTGGTCACCCCCGAAGAGGTCCTTCAGATGCATCAACGTCTGGGGGCAAAAGATCATTCGCTGAATTCGCCCCGGGGAAATTCCGAGGATAGCACCAGTGAATGGATCGAATGGATTGCTGACGAAAGCGATAACCAAGAAATTCAGTTGGCACAACAAGATGAAATGACCGAACGCAAAAGGCTTTTTGATCAGGCGATGACCTGTTTGGATAAGCGAGAGCACGCGATTTTTGTTAAGCGCCGGCTAGCAGAGCCACCCCGAACCCTGGAGGAGCTGAGTACAAAATTGGGAATCTCCCGGGAACGTGTGCGGCAAATCGAAAACAAAGCATTCGAAAAGATTCAAAAATTCATCAAACGGCTAGCAGGCACGCAGCCTCATTTTGCCTGAGATAGGGTATAGTATTTTCCTGCAAAGTCAATAGACAACAGGATGGCTTTCTGGATGGCCACGTCGGGCCTTGCCCTCCTCGCCATGACGTCATGGCGAACGAACGAAGAGAGTGTGGCCATCCAGAAATCTATCTCTCTATTGATCACGTAGAAAAACACTATATTTCCACATGACCAATAGTCCTCTCAGTACTCTCTTCCTGGATGGTCACACTCTCTTTGTTCGTTCGCCACTGTAAGTCGTTGTGATGAGGGCGAAGGGGCTATACCCCTTCCAGATCATTTTCCAGGGGAACACCCCATTGTCATCCTCGGGTCAAGCCCGAGGATGACAAGTGCGGGGAATCATTTGAAATGGGTATATTCCATTATAGATCCCGCGATCAAGTCGCGGGATGATGGGGTGTGGCCTTGTGTGATGCGGGGTTTAGGGACAGAGCCTAGTACGTATTGTCGGGAACGATGCGGCTACGGCTTCCTGCTTTGCGGCTTTCGATTACAAGGACGCGCTGGCCAACGGACATTTTTGGTTCAGCACCCTGAGCGATTGTTATAACGTCGCCTCTGTCAAGCTGGACTTGATATTCTGTTCCTTCTTGGCTTGTTATTTTTTGTTCCAAGAAATGACCGCCAGCGCCGGCAGCCAATCCACCCAAGACTCCTGTGACGAGGCTTCCTCTGCCACCACCAAGTGTTGACCCCAAAAGGGCTCCGGATACACCGCCGATAGCGGCTCCCGCTCCTAGTTTACTGGGATCGGACCCATGAAGATTAACTGGTTTTGCCGCCAAAACGGTTCCGCGTAGTGTTGTGCTGATGCTTCCGACGTCTGCTGTGTTATAGTCGCTGCCGCCTAGGTTTGGGGCGCATGCCGTTGCCAGAAATGAGAGGGCTGCCAAGGCTGCAATGTTTGTATGTTTTTTGTTCATGATGAATCCAATTAAAAAAATCAATATGACTATGATAATACAAGAGGGAATGGCGCACAATGGTTTAGGAGCGCCTGTTTTTGAAGAAATCGGACAGCAGTAAGCCGCATTCTTTTTCCAGGATCCCCCCAATGATTTCTGGTTTTTGGAAGGTGTATTCCAGGACGCGGGGGCCATGGATAACGCCGCCCCCTTTTGGATCATAGGCGCCAAAATACAGGCGTCGTAAGCGAGACCAAGCAATAGCAGAGGCACACATGGGACAGGGTTCCAGGGTCACATAAATGTCGCAATTTTCAAGGTAGGGGGTGTTAAGAATTTTTGTGGCGCGTTGAATGGCCAAGATTTCGGCGTGGGCCGTTGGATCGTTGCGGTGTTTTACAAGGTTGTGGGTTGCTGATACGATTTGATCATTACTATACCCTTCGTCTTTCAAACTCTGATCTTCGAAAATTTCGGAACCTCGCGTCCTCATGTACGTCTCTGTACACTCCGGGCGCTCGGTCCTTATTTTCAAATCCAGATTTCGAAATCCATTGG
>JAPLOP010000028.1 GCA_026400645.1 Alphaproteobacteria bacterium
CATTAGGCGCTATCCCCAAGCTCCGCATCACCCAAGACTTCCTCCCGTCATCCCGCGACTTGATCTCGGGATCCACAACGGAATACATAGATCCCGCGATCAAGTCGCGGGATGACGGGATCATTCTTATAAACCGACAAGAAAAAGACGGGTATATCACTCGGATTTCTGAGGTATTTAGAGTTCAGAGACAGAGCTTAGGCAACGCAAAAAAATATTTCACAGTCCTGTTATGGTCTTTGCTGATCCTATGTTTGGAAAACAAAGTTGTGTTGGGTAGTGGTCCTGGTCCTGCAACCAA
Source organism: Alphaproteobacteria bacterium (assembly GCA_026400645.1). Classification (NCBI taxonomy): domain Bacteria; kingdom Pseudomonadati; phylum Pseudomonadota; class Alphaproteobacteria; species Alphaproteobacteria bacterium. Next base: position 302 of record JAPLOP010000028.1, read on the forward strand.
TCCCTGTCCCCCCGGGTACATAAATATACCGCTCGCTGGGACACATGGGCAGTGCGTTCCTGCGCCCGTTGCGCCTGTCCAAAGCCCTTCACTACAAACTCCGTCACGACTTGACGATGAACCGGGATACACACCCGATGGACCCCCGCCAGCAGGTAATGACTTCGCCGCTTCTGCCAAAAAGTTAGCCATTCTTTTGCAAAGGTTCAAGGGTTTTCAACGTCAATCAACGCCATCTGATCGCCCCACGATCCGGTATATGCTGAGTGAACAAACAAACCAAGAACCCATCGTTATTAAACCAAAGGATAGTAATTGGGGATTCTTTGTTGCGGGTCTGTTTTCCACCGGAAAAAACGAGAAAACAGATCTATCGCCCGCCAGTAAAGATTACCAGGAGGGGATCCTGACCGGTGTTGAATGGCGTGATGCTGCGCAGGAAAATTTTATTAATCTGGCAATTGGGGGAACTCTTGGTGAATCTCATGAGCAAATTCAGCCCAACAATATAATGAAGGGAAAAACCGCCCTATCCACGCTGTATTATAGCCACAGCTTTTGGAGGGAGGGGGAATTAAACACATATGGAACAGCATCGCATACTGTATCAAACGATCAACGTGTTGTGCCTAATCCGACAGGTAATTCTATGTATAGTCATGCTCGCCCCAAAACAGATCGCATTACAGTGGATCAGCAAATAGCCTATAAATTCAAATGGAAAGATGACACATCACATAAAACGATATTTTCAATAAAGCCTTATGCTGGCCTTGTTTGGGGCAATACAGCTCGACGTGCTTTTAAGGACCGTGATGGGGGCCCGAACGGATTTTCTCATGCACCCCTTGCTTACGATACCGTTGATGTGAACATGGGCTTGGGTATTCGTCGTCGGTGGATAACAGAAAACTGGACCCTAAAGGCAACGGGGGAAATGTCAATATCATTTAATTTAAATCGTCCGAAAATTAACGACATGGTGTTTGTAAATAGTTCCCCTGAGACGGGATTCTTAATCCAAGATCCGTCCCCCAGCCTGAAAACCCTGACGCCAAGTTTAAACATGAGCATGGCGCCCAAAGATGGAGCCTGGAAGCTTTGTCTGCAAATGGTAACACGATTGCAAGATCATCGGACATCGAATCTTGTGCTTTTGCGCCTTGTTGTGCCATTTGGGGCAGCAGCCCTTATGAATCCTGAATAGTTTTGTTTTCAAGCCAGGAGCATCGGTGGTTTCTGTGGTGGCCCATTGGCATGGGGCTGGGGATTTGGTTTTATTTCCAGCTCCCATTTGAACCCCCGCTCAGGGAAACGCTTATCGTTATCTTTCCCTGCATAGTGATCTTGAGCGGTATCTGGTTTTTTCTAAGCATTCGTTGGTCCTTTGCGCCATTGTGGCGTTTCATTGTCGCTGGAATGATCAGTGTTTGTATTGGATTTTCGGCGATCGTTATTCGGACGCACAGACTAGCAACCCCGATGTTGGAACAACCAGCCAAGGGTGTAGTGCTTTCTGGCCTTGTGCGCGAAGTGGATCACCCCAATTCCCGTAACGGGGGAAAAAGACGGTTTGTTTTAACCAAGCTAACATATGAAAATCAGCCGGCAGGCCGCACCCCAACAGCCGTACGGTTAACTGCTTTGCCAAATTTATTCGATCAAAAGCCCGGTGATTATGTCCAATGCTTGGTTGATTTATTGCCGGTTCCACCACCCGTCAGTTTGTATGGATATGATGCCCAAATTCATTCCTACTTTGCCGGCGTCGGTGCTGTTGGACGCGTTAAAAACCAATGCCACCTTATCAAGGGCAAGACGGAAACATCCTTGCAAAAGTGGCGGTATCTTTTGACTAAGCAACTTCGAACGCGGATTCCTGGCACCGCTGGCGAAATTGCTGCGGCCCTTGTGACGGGGGATCGCTCAGGTATTCCATCATCCGTGCGCCAAGATTTCACCGATGCTGGGATTGCCCATATATTGGCGATTTCCGGGCTTCACATTAGCCTGATTGCCGGGTTTGTGTTTTTTATTGTCCGCCGTGGTTTGGTGCTAATCCCCCCGGTTGCGGAACGGTTTATGATTAAAAAATGGGCCGCGTGCGTGACAATTGTGGCCACAAGTATTTATTTGGCCATTTCGGGATTTGGGTTTCCAGCGCAGCGTGCATTTATTATGACGTGCCTTGTGATGCTGGGTGTTTTTATGGATCGTAACCCGTTGTCTATGCGATCGGTTGCCCTGGCCGCCACGTTTATTTTGTGTATTTTCCCCGAAAGCATTCTGTCGATTAGTTTTCAGTTATCATTCGCGGCCGTTGTGGCGCTGATCGCGGCCTATGAATCAGGGTGGCAGCCTTTGCGAAATTGGGTTGCGGCCGGTGGGTGGTACAGGCGCCCCATCGGGTATTCTGTTGGCGTTACGATCACAACCATTGTTGCGACGTTGGCGACCACGCCATTCGTGATGGCGACGTTCAATCGGTTGACGGCGCAGGCGATCATGGGGAATCTGTTGGCTATTCCATTGACAAGCCTATGGATTATGCCAGCTGCATTGTTTTCGGTTCTGTCATTGGGTTTTGGTGGGGCTGATTGGATGTTTGATATCTGGGGGCGTGGCATTCATTTTTTGGTGGCTGTATCGCACAGCGTCGCTGGATTGCCGGGGTCTGGTATCCTTGTGGCGTCTCCACCGCCCGGTTTTGTCGCCCTTATTTTGGGGGGTGGTTTGTGGATTTGCTTGTGGCAAAAATTAGGACGCTGGTTGGGGTTGGTGCCCATTGTTCTTGCGTTGCTCATTATAAATGTCGATCACCATCCCCACATTTATATGGCCGGGGACGGCAGCATCATGGCGTATCGATCACTTGGCAAATTGTATGCGTCATCATTAAAGGCAGGATATTTCTTTGCGCAACAATGGGTAAAGGAGCTTGGTCTTTCCAGGATTGAACCCTGGCCAAATCCGATCATCATTATTCCCATTAAGCCTGATCAGAAAATCACCCTGGTTTCCAACCCCTATTATTGGAACAAGGATTATCCGGATTTGACTTTTAAAAGCACCATTCGTACGTGGTGCACAAAGGATGCAATTGTTTTGGGCAATGGATACCTGTGGCGATATTGCCGCAAAAAAAATTTCACAAGTATATTAATCGATCGATTCACCCTCAAGCAAAAAGGGACGCAATTTATCCGGGTCAAAGACGGGCTTGTCAGAGTCATAAACTTGGGGGAAACCTTAGGAAAGCGCCCCTGGAGAACGACTGCAGAAACCTTGACATTTAGATGATTATGTTCTCAAATCCTAGATAAGGGTATAGCAAGAATTTTTTTAGGGGGAAATCGTTTTTTATGAGTATGCGTATGTTAAAAAATCTTTTATTAATGGGTTGTGTTGGGTCGTTTTCCTTTCCTGGATGGGCTATGGACTCGGACCACGTTTTTTCATTCTTTGATGCAGAAGAGCCAGAAATGCCAACACTAAAGAAAAAAGGATCCTCCCGTAGGCGTTACACCACTGATTCTGCCCCTGCCAAACCTTTAAAGACTGTCGCTTCTTTCCGGCACCTTAGCATGGCTGCGTCGGCCAGCGTTTCCCAGACAGTTAAAATTGAATCAGCCCGTGAAATTCAGCCCAAAGTCAAGATTACTCATTCTCCTATCTATTCGAGCTTTGATCTTAATCGGCCTAAGACCCCGTGTTGTTCGTTTGCCTCACTTGATCGTGGTATGCCAGACCAAGAGGCAGAGCAAAAAATACAATCAACAACCTCTCATGATAATGATTGGCATGACGACGATGTGTTTCCGTTTGAGCTTGAGCCCCCGCAGACCCCGCTTCCGCCACCGAGTACGGTGAGTGTGCTCAATCCGCCGTCAATTGAGAGCACGGTATCGAATAATAGCCCGGACACAAACAACAGTCGCACGTCCAGTATATCAAGCGGCCAAACCGAAAATAGAAGAAGGTATTCTGATGCAAGTCGTAGCATGGCAAGCAGTAGCGAGAGCGATGATGAGCTAGGGCTTATCTCTTCCCGGGATCGAAGCCTAATCACGCCATCTCAATCAATCACAATACCCCCGAGTCGTCGACCTTCTTTGATATCCCAATTTTCAGGACTCAGTCAAAATTGCAGAAGCGGCTACCAGCCGGGAATAACAACCCCTTTAAATTCCTTATCAATAAAATCTTTTGTTTCTGGGCTTTGATAAAGGGCGACAAACTTTTGAATTGTGGGGTTTTTTTCGTCCCCCTTTCGGACTGCAATAATGTTCATATAGGGGGAATTTCTGTCTTCGTTAAACAGGGTGCTTTTCGGGTTGATATTGGCTACAACAATCCAGTCCGTGTTAATCACGGCGGCATCTAAGTCATCTAATGACCTTGGAAGGTGAGGGGCCTCCAGTTCAACAATTTTGATGGATTTTGGGTTGTGATCGATGTCTAGGACACTGGGGTTGGTCGATGCTTTTAAGGTTATGACCCCCGCTTTTTGAAGCAACAGCAGCGCCCGACCTCCATTGGTTGGGTCGTTTGGAATACCAATCTTGCTGCCAACGCTTAACGTTCCCAGATCCTTGATCTTGTTTGAATAAATCCCCATGGGCATTAAAACGCTTTGGGCCAGGCTTTGGATTTTATATCCCCGGCTTTTGATTTGTTCATCTAAAAAGGGTTTGTGTTGATAACAATTTACGTCAATCTCTCCCTGGTCCAGGGCTGCATTGGGCAACAGAAAATCATTAAATTCCACAACATCAATCGTCAGGCCATCTTTTTTGGCCATTTTTGAAACGTGGTCCATGATGGTTGCATGTGGCCCCGCAACAACGCCGATACGCAATTTGTTTTCGTTTATCGTGGGGGCTTTCCCAGGGCTTTTCCAATTGAAAAACGCCACCAAAGCTACCGTGCATAATAAACCAAGGACCGCTATTTTTTTCATCTCTTCCACTTTCATTTAGATTAGGTATATCATCATAATGAATGCGTTGGCGAAGCGATAGATCAAAAGCAGAAAGCAGACATGATAAAACTTACAACTATTCGTCACATATATAATCAGCAGATTGCCCTGGACGATATCTCTGTATCGTTTCCTGCGCGGTCCCTGACGGCAATCATTGGGCCGAACGGGGCAGGGAAAAGCACGCTTTTGAAAATAATGGCTGGGCTTTTGCTACCCTCAAAGGGAAAGGTTTCCATCAAACCCGAAAAGCGCGTCGCGTACTTGCCGCAGCATTCCAACATTGATCGTTCTTTTCCATTAAGCGTTTTGGATGTTGTCACCATGGGTTTGTGGCCAAAAATGGGCGTTCTAACGGGTGTTCCACTTGAAAAGAAACAGGATTTGCATCGGGCCCTGACAACGGTTGGGCTGGGTGGGTTCGAGGATCGCGCCTTAACGGCCCTGAGTGGGGGGCAATTTCAACGGCTTTTGTTTGCCCGGATGATAGTTCAGGATGCCGATATTTTACTGCTTGATGAACCATTTGCTGCTGTCGACGAACCAACGACAAAGGATCTTTTGCATATGTTGACAGAATGGCACCGCCAGGGGAAAACAATTATTGCCGTGATGCACAACCTGCATTTGGTTAAAAAGTTTTTCACGCGTACCATGATTTTGTCAAAGCGGGTTGTGGCATACGGGGAAACGTCTCGCATTCTGACGCCCGATAATCTGCTTAAATCCATGTTTGGGGGCGAATAAGAGGTATGGATTTATTTTCACTAGCCATTCAGCCATTTACTGATTATGTCTTTATGAAAAGGGCGTTGATTGCGTGCCTGGGGATTGCATTATCAAGTCCACCTGTTGGCGTTTTGCTTATCCACCGACGGATGAGTTTGATGGGCGAAGCCCTTTCGCACGGTATATTGCCGGGCATTGCCTTTGCGTATTTATTGTTTGGGATGTGGCTTCCGGGGTTGGCAGTGGGCGGCATTATTGCGGGTCTGATTGTCACGTTCCTGAGCAATATGGTTGCGCGCAAAACTGTCCTGCCAGAGGATGCCAGCTTTAGCAGTTTTTATATCACAGCCCTGGCGTTGGGAGTGTTGGTTTTATCCATCGCGGGGGGCAACATGAATTTGATGCATCTTTTGTTTGGCAATGTGCTGGCCGTTGACAAGAGTTCGCTGGTTTTTATTGTAACTACATCGCTTTTAACAATTACGGCGTTGATCCTGCTTTATCATCCGTTGATTTATGATTGTTTCGATCCGCTTTTTATGAGATCTGTGGGCCTGCGTAGCGGGGCCTATAATGCGCTGTTTCTGGTGTTGATCGTTTGTAATTTGGTTGCCGGTTGTCAGGCTTTGGGGACATTGATGGCATTGGGGATTATGATGGTTCCGGCAAGCACCGCGAAATTATTATCCAAACGGTTTGTTCCCATGTTTATCCTGAGTATCATGATCGCTATGACAGCCAGTTATGGGGGGCTTTTGCTGTCTTACCATTTGAACTGGCCATCGGGCCCAACGATCGTCCTTGTTTGTGGCTTTTTTTATGGACTGGCTTTAGTGTATTCGCTTAAGAAGGTTGACGCCCATCATGCGTCCAAGGCCTAGATAAAAGGCACCCCCTGCACTAACAAAGCCAAGGACACTTATAACCTCTAGAAACACAGAACCGTCTTTCGGCATAAAATTATTTTGTAAATACCATACAAAGGTGGCCATAGTGCAGGACACAAAAAGGATTTTTAACAGGGACAGCAAAAGGATTTTGTTAAACGAAAATTGTTGGCGATGTCTCAAGAAGCCCGCCAAAAGAACAACGTTGATCCACGCGGAAATGGATGTTGCCAGGGCAAGGCCAACATGCGCCCAATAACGCATCAAAATGAAATTCAGGACCAGATTGCATAGCACGGAAACCAGCGCCGCTTTAACCGGGGTCACTGTATCCTCCATAGCGAAAAACGTCGTTGAAAAAACCTTGCCGGCCACGTACGCGGGCAGGCCAATCGCATAGGCTGCCAATGTGGGGCTAGTATTCGCAACATCCATCGCCGTAAATTGACCATGTCCATAAATAAGATGAATCAAGGGATCTGATAATACAATCAAACCAAGGGCCGCCGGCACAGTGAATTTCATGGCAAATTCAAGCGCCATGGACTGTGTTTCTCTTGCTTTCTCAAAATCTTTTTGGCGCCAATATCGCGACAACGGCGGCAGCAGGGCCGTTCCAATTGCAACCCCGAAAATCGATAAGGGTAACTGGTTCAGGCGATCTGCATAATACAAATACGAAACACTTCCGGTCGTCAGGAACGATGCAAATATCGTATCGACCATGATGTTGATCTGCATCACGCCGGCACCAATCATTCCCGGGATCATCAATCTGATGACGCGACGCACATCGGGCGATAACGATGGCCATTTCAGACTAAGGGCAAAATCAGCCCGTTTACAAAAATAATACAACCATGATGGTTGCAAAATTCCCGCCACAAAAACAGCGCCGGACAGAATAATACCAGGCTCCAGGGATAAATTTGGCGTCAAAAGAAGCCCAATGATCATGGTGATGTTTAGTAAAATTGGCGCAGCTGCTGCCGCTGCAAAACGATCCAGGGAATTCAAAATCCCCGCCAACAAGGCCGACAATGAAATGAACAAAATATAGGGAAAGGTGATTCGTGTAAATTTTATGGCAAGGTCCAATCGTTCCGGAGTCGTTGCGAATCCGGGGGCCAGAACGGGCATTAATTGGGGGGTGAATACCAGAACAAACACAACAAAAAAGAATAAAAACCAGGCCATCACCGAAAATACGTCTGTGGCTAAGGTTTTAGCGGGGGCGGGTCCTTTTGTGGTCAGGCACCCTGCGAATTGGGGTACGAACGCGGCATTAAACGCCCCCTCGGCAAAGAAACGTCGAAAGAAATTGGGAAATTTAAACGCAACGATAAAGGCATCGGCAATCATCCCCGCGCCCAAAATGTGCGACATTAGGATCTCACGCACCAATCCCAGAATTCGGCTGAGGGCGGTATAGCCGCCAACCGTTGTTGCGGCACGGAAAAGATTCACTCTGTTATTCTTCCTTTTTGGCTCAAACTCACGAAAAACAATTTCATCTAAAGAGCTCCCAAGTCCTCCCGTGGCTTGACCACGGGATCCATGGGCCCCGCGATCAAGTCGCGGGGTGACGGGAGAGAAGAATCTGCAGGGGATTCATCCCCCTTTGGTTCGGAGCGCATCTGTTGTTGCTGCTTTCGCTTAATCAAATTTTTGCGTAATGCTGCCACCAATCGGGCCTGTTTTGGAGTGTCTTTTGGATTTTTAGTCATGTGTGTTCCGGGTTCTTTTCTTCTTTTCTTTTTTCCCTATTCTGGTGAGGAAATAGAGGGTTGGGACAGCGCTCAGGCTAGCAATAAAGAATAGGGTTGTCCATCCCAATAAATCGGCTGCCACCCCAGAAACAACAGAAACCAAAACACGACTAAGTGATCCGATGGAATAAAGCAATGTAAAATGGCTGGCTGTAAAGGGGCGAACGCAAAATCGCGAAAGATAGGAAATAAAAGCCGCTGAACACAATCCAGAACAAAAACTTTCAACGCCAATCGTTACAACAAGAACGCGCATATTGCAGCCGGCCCAGGATTGAACAACAAACATGAAGCATGATAATCCCTGCAAAATGGCGCACAAGACAAGGGACCGCGTTATTCCCATTTTGTGGATCAAAATCCCACCGACCAGGCTGCCGCTGACCATCATGCCGATACCAAAAAATTTGGTGACGTTTGCGTAATCAACCTTTGTAAAGCCAAGGTCAAATAAAAATGGAGATGACATTGCGCTTAAAACGGTATCCCCTACCTTGAAAAATAAAATAAAAGCCAGTAGCTGAATAAAAAATGGTCCGGATGCAAGTGTTTTCCACGAAGCGGAAAAATCAACAGAATGGTCGGGGATGGATACAGAGGGGGCGGTTTCTTTCATTGATAAAAGGGCGACAATGCCAACTGCGCAAAACACCGCCGTCAGGCAATAAGCCGCGGGCCATCCATAGCATGCTGCCAGGTAAAGTGTTCCGGCACCAGAGGTGAGCATTCCAAATCGAAATCCAATGGATTCGGCGGCGGCTCCTGCTCCGGCCATTTTTTTATCGAGCAAATCAATGCGGTATGCATCAACAATGATGTCTAATGTCGCCGCAAAGAACGAAATTCCAAAGGCGCAAAACCCAGAAAACAAAAGATTTGTCGCGGGATTGCTTAGGCCCAGCGCCACAATCATGCAGCAGCATCCGATTTGGGATACAAGGCCCCAGCTTTTCCTTTGCCCCAGGAGGGTAGTTAAAATGGGAAGGGATGCTTTTTCTATAACTGGGGCCCAAAGGAATTTCAAACTATAGGGCAGACTTGTGACCATGAAAAGTCCGATGATACTTTTGCTGACGCCGATTTCCGACAGCCAAAAGCTGAGCGTCGAAAGCGTCAAAAGAAAAGGCACGCCGCTACAAAAGCCCAGGCTAAAAAGGGTGATTAGATTTTTTTGAAGATAGATCGTAAACATTGTTTAATACTAGGACTTCGCCCGCAATAAATCCAGCTGCAATAAAGCGAGCTGATAGGTATGTTTTTTTGAAATCCCTAGTGTCTCTGCAACAATGCGACTGGCATCCTTTACGGATTCTGTTTTTAGATGATGGGTTAAAAGCGCGTTGATATCGTCGTCAGACAATTCCGTCTGTGATGGCGGGCTGAGGGTTATCACAATTTCCCCCCGCGCAGGGTGGTCGGTGAAGTGGGAAATCGCTTCTTCAAAAGTACCGGCGACCGCTTCCTCGAAAATTTTTGTGATTTCCCGAACAACGGTCACGTGGCGGTTGTTGAAAATTTGCGCCATCTTTTGCAATGTTTTTACCAAACGTTTTGATGATTCGTAATAAATCAATGTGCCGTCAATTCGTTGGTGTGCTGGGAATTTGGCTGATTCCACAAACCCAGCGAAAAAAAACCGATCACTGGGCATGCCGGACAAAACAAGACCGCTGATAACGGCGCAGGCCCCCGGGATTACGGTGTAATAAACGTCGTTTTCCTGACACATTTTGACCAATTTATATCCAGGGTCAGAAATAAGTGGGGTCCCTGCATCGCTTATCAGTACAATCGATTTCCCATCTTTGATATCCTGCAAAAGACGGGGGCGAATATGGTCCGCGTTATGGTCGTGATACACGACCAATGGTTTATTGATGCTGTAATGGCTAAGCAGTGTTCGGCTGATGCGGCTGTCTTCGCAAGCGATTAAGTCACAACTTTTGAGGATGCGAAGGGCGCGCACTGTAATATCCTCCAGGTTTCCAATCGGCGTTGCGACAATATAAAGCCCTGGTTTTAATCCTAAAGTCTGTGTCAAGGGAAGGGTCACGCGGGTGTCTCAGGTTTTGATGTGAATAAAGAAAATTAGTATAACCTGAGTTCGACGTAATAATCCCCAAAAACCTCATCTTTCATTTGGTAATCCTGGGTTGCTTCGTCGCTACGCTCCTCGCAATGACGTCGTTGCGAGGAGGGCGAAGCGCCCGAAGAAGCAACCCAGGCCTTAAAACACCAGTCTTGATAAGGGCTTTCGGTCCTTTTTACATCGAGCTCAGGTTACCCCACCCAATTTCGCCATCTTGTCTGCGATCCTTGCAACATGGGGTGAATCGGGTGGAAGGTGACCTTGTGCAATTTCAAAGGACTGTTTTATATAGTCAGTTGCTTTGATCTTGTGGTCTGCTGCCTGTTGGGCATCGCCTTTGGTAGTAGCATCTTCTGATTTTTTCAGATAGAGATCAGATAGGTTTTCAAAGATAATGTGTTTCCTGGGGTGTTTTTGGTGTTTTAAACTGTCCAATGAATCTTGAAAATACTTTTCAGCATTATCATAGTCGTTTTGTGATAAACAGATCTCTCCTTTTATTATTAAAGCCAGGGCAAGATTTATACGACTCATGTCGCTGTGGGTATTTATGATTTTAAGGCTTCTTTCGCAACAATCGTGTGCCTGTTCATAATTTCCAATCGCTGCGTAGAGTTCACTAAGGCGTAAGAAGGCCCACACTGTGTTGAGGGATGTTTCAGAGTGCAGCAGACATATTCTCAGACTATCTTTAAGGATCGGTTCGGCCTTTTCGTGCTGGCCCATGCAGCGATAACAATGTCCTAAAATTAGCAATGCCTCACCAACATCAGGATGATTTTTGGAAAACATCTTTTTATAAACAAGTGTGCTTTGTACTAATAGAGCTTCGGCATTTTTGTAGTATCCAACGTTGACACAAAGAAGTCCGAGCATCCGTTGAATGCGCGCGGCACCAATACTGTCTTTTGACATTTTCTGCTGAGAAAGTTCTAAGCCTTCTTCAAGGGCTTGTTTTGCTTTGACAAATTGGCCTAGGTTTCTATATGCATTTCCAAGAAAAACCATGGCCTGGACGCGCTCTGCGAAATTTTCTGGGTAGTATGTTTTGTAGATAAAAATACTTTTCTCTAGTGGCTCTATGGCTTGTTCAAATTTGTTGATATTTTTGTACATATTCCCGAGAAGGGCCAGAGTTCTTGCGATATAAACATGATTTTCCTGAAAATGTTTTTTGTAGATATTGAGGCTTTTTTCAAGCTGAGGAATGATTTCCTTGAATTGTCCAAGCTCTTGATCTACTTTTGCCAAATCACTTAAGCCTCGTGCTATGCGCTCGAAATTCTGATCATAATCACGATTCAGTAAAACCTGGCTCTCTTCTAGATTTTGCTTTGCCTTTTTATAATCCGCCATGTAAAAATAAATAGCTCCCAGTTGCCCCTTAAACGCCCCTTGTGTGGTATCCGATATTAACGGGGCATGACCCAAAATGGCTTCCCAGTGGCTAATGACAGTCTTCATTTTTTCACAGTCTTCGGTATCCAAAACCTTTTTCATGTAACCTTCCAGCGAAGATGAAATTGAGTGAATCATCGCCACTTTCCGGTCTGGCGACAGTGATTGCAATAAATGACTCAGGCAAATCGCCTGCATGCTTCGGTGAAGGGATATGAACTGGGTATCTGAATCTTGTGATGCTTGGCTCGTCATCAGTGAATAGGTTCGCATCATCTGGATAAACTTATCGACCGTATCCTTGTCTTTGTAATGATACAGAACATCCTTTGGGATTTGCTGGGAATCCATCACGCACAGCAAAAACAACAAGTCCTCAAACTCTGGTTTACCCTGAATCAGGCGGTCAATGACTGACACGATGACGCCATATCGTGTTTTCATATAATCACTGGTTTCTTTCATCAGATGCTCTTGGGATTTCTCGAACTCTTGGCTGTTCTTTTTGGCTTCTTTCAAATAATCTTCGTACGATATTTGTGTATTTTTGATGTAATGCGCTGCCGTGGATACATCCAGCGGAAACAAGGGGATATGATCCAGGAATTTTTCTGCCTCAGCAAATTGTTCGGGTTTTACATCGTAAGAACTGCGCCCATAAAGAATGCGGGTAAAAAGGGTGAGGGCATCCGCCCTTGATAAGGAATCAAGATGAATCACATTTTCGGGATTGATAAAATCAGCGTTTTTAAACGCCACATCGCGTGTTGTGATGATAACCTTGCCGGCCCCCCATGTGGTTTCATCCCGGGGAAAAAAATCCTTGATCTCTGAAAACGCATTCACGTTGTCATAAAGCAAAAGCCAGCCCTTTTGATCCTTGAGGTGTTTTTTGACCAGGGACAATAATTGTTTTTCTTTTTCATCCTGGTTTTTCAGGGTCTGGATGGATTCAAGCTCCTCTTTTTGAAGCCGTGTTTTTGCAAAAGTACCGGCCAAATCCATAAAGGATCGAATCAATTGGCTGTGTGTTTCTGCATTGATTTCCCACACAACAGATGCTTTGTGGGATCGACCAAACTGACGGGCTAGTGTTGTTTTTCCAACCCCACCCATTCCAACAATACCAACAAGCGCAACGGTTTTGATTGCATCATTTCCGCTTAGTTTTTGTTCAATTTGCAGGGATAATTGGGGGCGTTCTAGCAGAAAATTCCGTGTGGGATTGACCAGGTTGGATTTGATGGGATTGGGCGCAAGGAGATCGGGGTTTGTGCGGAGTAGCAGGATTACACACAAGGCGACCAGGCCAAGGGAAACAATTGTTATGAGAACCTTTCGTGCCAAAGATGGAAATTTCTTGCCAGCAAAAGGTGCATCATGAGTTGCATTGGAAGATTCTGTAAAGTTACTCAATTCACATCACCGTATTATGGGTTATTTGCCCACAAAAGATCATATAAAACAAAAGTTTGCAAGTTGTTTTATGGGGTAATAATGCAATGCTGTTATAGCGGATGGGTTGATTGGCGTAACCATTCCAAGGGCGATCCCTGAACCAGGGGTGATAAATGCTTGTAAATATGGGCGTGGTACGTATTCACCCATGCGCAATCCGTCGTGGTTAGTTGATCTAGATCGATCAAATTCCGATCAAGGGGGACCAGTGTTAGTGTTTCGAATTCCAATGCATCTTGTCTATGCGACGATTGAACGACCGTCATTAAATTTTCAATCCGAATTCCATACTCGCCGGGCTTATAATATCCTGGTTCATTTGATAAAATCATTCCGGGCTGTAATGTGGCATTACTTGGCCGTTTGCTGATGCCTTGGGGCCCTTCATGAACGTTTAGATAGCTCCCCACGCCATGCCCCGTACCATGATCATAATCCAGCCCTGCCTCCCACAAATATTGCCGCGCAAAACCATCCAACTGATACCCGCTGGTTCCCCGGGGAAATACAGCCTGGGCCAAAGCAATATGCCCACGCAAAACCCGCGTATATCGATCCTTATGTTCCGCTGTTGGGGCGCCAATAGCAACGGTTCGCGTAATGTCGGTCGTTCCATCCGGATATTGTCCGCCAGAATCGACAAGGTATAATTGACCTGTTTTTATGGGTGCATTACTGGTGGGTGTTGGTTGATAATGAATAATGGCGGCATTGGGGCCGGCTGCTGATATCGTTCCAAAACTAAGATTTTGAAATAAAGGCTGCGCCCGTCGTTGTGCCAATAAATAAGCGGCCGCATCTAATTCTGTGATTTGTTCTTTTTCGGCATTCTTGGAAAGCCAGGATAGAAAATGAATCATCGCAATGGCGTCACGACGATGGGCTGCGTGGGCCCCTTTAAGTTCGGTGGTGTTTTTGATCGCCCTTGGTAAAACTGACGGATCGTCCGCATAAATGACATTGATTCCAAGGTGATCCAGATCCATCGAAACTTTCACTGGAACCTTTGATGGATCCAGCATTATTTGCTGATTCTCAAGAGCAGGGAAGTAATCGATAAACTTGGTCATACAATGCCATCGGATTGTGTCACCGCAATACGTTCGAACATCATGATCGACCTTGTGTAAATCCACGAAAACATCCATCGACGCATCGGCATGTAAGATCGCAAACGCGTGGGCAACCGGCACATGGGGAACGTCATCCCCACGGATATTTAAAAGCCAAGCAACTGATTCCGGTGATGCCAAAATAACAGCATCAACCTTGGCGTTATGAAGGATTTTTGATACACGATGGCGTTTTGCATGGGATTCTTCCCCGCTCCATTCGATAGGGTGGGGGTGGATTCGCGATTTTGGGCGGTCTGGTCGCCCATCCCACAGCAAATCGATGGGATTGTGGGCACAGGGTTGCAGCGTAAAACCATACTGGTGCCCTCGCTTTTCCCATTCCGTGATCTGATTAATGGTATGAAGCCAGGGGTCGTAAAGAATAATTTTCCCGGGATGACTATATGTCGCAAGCCATTCCCCGATGCAGGCTGGCGTTAAGGGCAATATATCAAAAGAATGGGCAGAAACCTGTTTTTGGGCCTGCAACGTGTATCGTCCGTCAACAAATAAGGCGGCCTTGTGTTCCAGGATAATTGCCAAGCCTGCTGACCCTGTAAAGCCCGTTATCCAGGCAAGGCGTTCATCACAAGGGGCCACGTATTCCCCCTGAAAACAATCAGCGTGGGGCACAATCATGCCATGGACATGGCGTTCCCGCAGGTGACGATGGAAAGTTTCAAGATGTTCTGTGAAATTATGCATTTCTCATCATACAATAAAATGTGGAAAGAAATAAAGGTCCTTGTTATAGTGATGCATGTTTCTATTCAATGATAAAATCAAAACATAAGTATTGACAAATTATTAAATGAAAAAATATTACTTTAAAGATATTTAGTTGGTTATCTGTATATGAATTTTTTAAGACAAATTATAGGTGTTTTTCTTGTTACGGGTGTGATCGGATATGCGGCGGATGATTCATGCCAATCTTCAGATTTATTGCATGAAAGAGAAATCAATCCAAAGTTGAATCATATGAGTTTTGATTTTTCGGAATTTGGGGAAAAGGAGGCGATGACTCTTGTTCGGACTATTCGGTGCAATCGAAACCTTACGTCCTTGGATTTTGAAGGGAATGGCATGGGGTATAGTGGGGCGATTTATCTTGCCCGGATTATGAAAGAGAATCACACCATACAAGAGTTGCTTTTGTCCAGAACCAATATTGGTGATGCTGGGGCGGTGGTATTTGCTTGGGTCTTGGATCTAAGTCATAGTTTGATAACCCTGGATCTCTCCGGTTGTGGCATTACATCCATGGGTGGTATAGCCCTTGCTGGTGCCCTTCGACAGAACCGTGTCCTGACTAATTTGCTGTTGCATGACAATGATGTGGGGGATTCGGGGGTGATACATATTGCGGATGCTTTGGAGGGGAATAATACCCTAAAGCAGCTGGACCTAGCTGATAACAATATTGGGGATATAGGGGCGGAACATCTTGCCCTTTGTTTGAGGGTGAACAAAGGCCTGACGCATCTGTATCTTGCATTTAACCAGATTGGTGTGATAGGGGCGAAATTACTTTATGACGTTGTGCGGAATGATAATAACACCATAACGACCCTTCAACTCGAATCCAATGATATCGGGGAGGAAATGGAGTCCCTCTTCTTTAATATGGGACTCTAGCCATTCCCTAATTCTTCCCAAAAATCTTTAACCTTGGCAAAGAAACCACTGGATTGTGGATTGTTGGGTTCCTTTTGCATGGTTTCATCGAATTGTTTTAGGATTTCTTTTTGTTTCTTGGTCAGATTCACCGGGGTTTCAACGGTAACCTCAACAATTAAATCACCGCGTGCGTGGTTTCGGATGACTGACATGCCCTTGCTCCGGACACGGAATTGATGCCCGCTTTGCGTTCCGGATGGTACCTTGATCCCAACATGACTGCCATCAATGGACGGAACATCGATTTCCCCGCCCAGGCATGCTGTTATAATTGTAATGGGAACCTTGCAGTAAATATCGTGACCTTGACGCTTAAAGAAACGATGTGTGCTTATGCTTAGGAAAACGTATAAATCGCCCGGATGTCCGCCCCTAAGGCCCGCATCGCCTTCTCTTGAGACGCGAATTCGAGTTCCATCCTCAACCCCTGGGGGTATTTTGACCTCTAGGTTTTTCTCTCGCCTCGTTTTTCCTGTACCATTGCAGGATCGGCATGGATTGGAAACCATACGGCCGCTTCCGCCACAGGAATGGCATGCCCGTTCAATGGTAAAGAACCCTTGCTGCAGGCGCGTTTTCCCCCTGCCAGAACACGTTGGGCACATAACAGGATGCGCTCCACCGTCGCTGCCTGTCCCTTTACAGGGATCGCAAGCAACGCCCGTGGCATATTTAACGCGCGCTGTTGTGCCCCTAAACGCTTCTTCTAGTGAGATTTCTAGATTATAGCGAATGTCCGATCCTGGTTGCTGAAAGGCATCCGCCTGGGCGCTGCCACCCAAATCACCAAACATTTCGTCGATGATATCGGAAAAACTGGCCCCAAACCCACCATGCTGACCGCCAGCAAATCCAAATCCACCGCCGGGGTGTTGCTGTTGTTGGTTTCCAAATCCACCCTGCTCGAACGCGGCAGAGCCATATCGATCATAGGCTGCCCGTTTTTGATCATCCATCAGAATTTCATAGGCTTCGGTTGCTTCCCGAAACTTTTGTTCAGACTTTTTGTCGCCCTTGGTTCGATCGGGATGATGCTGCATTGCCAGCTTGCGATAAGCTTTTTTGATATCGTCTGAGCTGGCGGTTTTGCTAACGCCGAGTGTTTTATAAAGATCTTTAGACATTTTCTATTCTTGGTTATGGGGCAGTATCCGTCTTGTTGGTTTTGCCTGGTTATTGTTTATTGTCATCCCCGTCTTCACGGGAATGACAACTTGGATTTACTTTCCGTCTTTATGTCCATCTTCATCAGCATGGGAAAATTCTGCATCAACGACGGGGGCTGATTCACCCTCGGCTGGGGCGGCGCCGGCCTCTTGCTGAGCCTTATACATGACTTCCCCGATCTTCATAGATGACTGGGTAAGGGCCATTGTCTTTTCCTGAATCGCCTCAGCATCCTCACCCTCTAGGGTTTCTTTCAGGGCTGCCAAATCAGATTCGATCGTTGCTTTGTCAGCTGCATCTAATTTATCGCCATGTTCTTGCAGGCTTTTCTCTGTCGTATGAACAATGGCATCTGCATGATTTTTGGCTTCGATCACTTCGCGGCGTTTTTTGTCTTCCTCAGCATTGGATTCGGCTTCTTTAACCATACGATCAATATCAGCATCCGATAATCCACCAGAGGCTTGGATTTGGATTTGCTGTTCTTTCCCGGTTGCTTTGTCTTTGGCGGAAACCTTGACGATACCGTTGGCATCAATATCAAAGGTAACCTCGATCTGCGGAACGCCCCGTGGTGCCGATGGCAGACCCATCAAATCAAATTGTCCCAAGATTTTGTTTTGTGCCGCCATTTCACGTTCCCCCTGGAATACGCGAATGGTAACGGCCGTTTGGCCATCTTCTGCGGTTGAAAACGTTTGGCTTTTGCGGGTTGGAATGGTTGTGTTGCGATCAATCAGACGCGTAAACAATCCGCCCAATGTTTCAATCCCAAGGGACAGTGGTGTTACATCCAACAAAAGAACATCCGTGACATCCCCCTTAAGGACGGCGCCCTGAATGGCAGCGCCAATGGCAACCACTTCGTCTGGGTTTACGCCACGATTGGGTTCTTTACCGAAAAAGGTCTTGACCGTTTCCAGAACCTTTGGCATGCGGGTCATTCCGCCAACCATAATGACTTCGTCAATGTCTTTTGCCGAAAGACCAGCGTCTTTTAGTGCGGCCCTGCAGGGTTCGACGGTTCGTTGAATGAGGTCCTCAACCAAGGATTCAAATTTAGCGCGTGTCAATTTAACATTTAAATGCTTTGGGCCGCTGGCGTCTGCTGTCACAAACGGCAGATTGATATCTGTCTGAACAGAGGATGACAATTCAATCTTTGCTTTTTCTGCGGCTTCTTTTAAGCGTTGCAAGGCAAGGCGATCTTTACGAAGGTCGATCCCTTGTTCTTTTTGGAATTCACCAGCAACGTAATCAATAATGCGCGCATCAAAGTCTTCACCTCCCAGGAACGTATCCCCATTGGTTGATTTAACTTCAAACACACCATCCCCAATTTCAAGGATTGATACGTCAAATGTTCCACCACCAAGGTCATAAACAGCAAATATTCCGGTGGCTTTTTTCTCCATACCATAAGCCAAGGCTGCTGCCGTTGGTTCATTGATGATACGCAAGACTTCTAGTCCGGCGATTCGACCGGCATCTTTTGTTGCTTGACGTTGGGAATCGTTAAAGTAGGCTGGCACTGTAATCACGGCCTGTGTGACGGTTTCGCCCAGGTATGCTTCAGCTGTTTCTTTCATTTTTTGTAAGATATTGGCGCTGATTTGACTTGGGCTGTATTTTTTGCCACGTGATTCGACCCACGCATCACCATTATCACCAGCCACTATTTTATACGAGACTAGATTGACGTCTTTTTGGGTAATCGGGTCATTAAAGCGACGGCCAATAAGGCGCTTAATCGCAAATAATGTGTTTTCTGGGTTTGTAACACCCTGGCGTTTTGCCGCCTGACCGACCAGCACTTCTCCGGTTTCTGTAAAAGCAACCATGGACGGTGTTGTCCTGGCCCCTTCTGCATTTTCAATGACCCTTGCGGTTGCCCCTTCCATAACGGAAACACATGAGTTCGTTGTCCCAAGATCAATACCAATTACCTTTGCCATCGCTCTCTCTCCAAAATTTGAATATTATTATTTTCTGACGCGGCCACGTTAGCAGCATCAACGTCAGTCTGCTAGTAATATATAATTTTAAGCTTGCGAAATCAAGAGAATCGCTAGGGGCTTATTGTTTTTTATGAAAATGGCGTTATTTAGAGGGGGGGATTGCTCAAGGCAAATAAATATCGGATGGTCACGCATGCTTTATTCGTTCATGCGGAACATTATTTCTCCAAGCTTTGATTGTAAAAGACAGAAACTTATTTCTGCCTAAACGTGATGCGTCCTTTTGACAGATCATAAGGGGTCATCTCGACTGTCACGCGATCACCAGCCAAAACCCGGATACGATTTTTCCGCATGCGACCAGATGTGTGCGCAAGGATGACATGGTCATTTTCTAATTTAACACGAAACGTAGCATTCGGGAGTAATTCAACAACGACGCCACTAAATTCTATCAGGTCTTCTTTAGACATTAAGTTCCTAGGTAACTAATAATATGCACAATATTCGGTGCGAATTGGTTTCTGGTGCCGGTTGGAGGACTCGAACCCCCGACCTACTGATTACAAATCAGTTGCTCTACCAACTGAGCTAAACCGGCTTCTTAAAATATGTGGGGCGAGTGATCGGTCTCGAACCGACGGCCTCCAGAACCACAACCTGGCGCTCTAACCACCTGAGCTACACCCGCCATATGTATCCTTTTTATAACGGATTTGGCCGCTCGTCAATGATTATTGTGGTGATTGTGCGAGTTCCGGATGAATAAGGCTTTGCGTCCGCCTTGTTAGATTGTGAATTGGCGCGACCCTTTAACGATTTGTTAATATGTTCGTGTATATGATTGAATTTACTACGATGATATATTCTTAAAATAAGGACAAGTATGATGTTTAACTTTCTTTCCAGGGCCATAGTTTTGAGTTTGCTGATTATTCAGCCTTTGTGGGCTATTTGTGGACCTAGGGACAATAACCCTGTTGTGTTGGCAAATCGGCGCCCTCCTGTTTCGGTGAACCAATATGGCAATGGAAGGAATGCTCTTCCGGTTGATCAGTTTCCTTTTGTCAGCAATGAACAATACCAAAATATGGGGCTAAGGGCACCTCTATTAAGCGCTCAGGCTGCGCGCATCAATGCCGAGGAGGATCGGCAATTGAATTTAGCGATAGCGGCCTCTATGCTTGAAAATCATGCGCCTAGGCCTCGCCATAATAACGAAATAGTGGCTAAAGCTTCCATTGCAGCAGTAGCCCCGGAGGAGGAGAAAAAACAAGCCGTTGAACCCCGTGATATTCTTGATGAAATGATCCGCAACTTTAATCCAGAGCAATGGTTCAATCTTGATGTCAGCGAAAAACCATTAATTGCTTTGTATGAGATCTTTACCGAGATAGCAAGATCCAAACAAATAAACTGGAGCGCAAATAGAGGCGCCTTTGATCAAGAATTTTTTAATTTTTTTCGAGAGAGAAATTTTGATGCTGCGCCGGGTATCAATTACCAAGATGCCATTATTGTTAAAAAACAGATTCAAGAGATGCTGTATGGCAGTCTTACCGTAGGGCGTAATCACCATATGCTTGTTTATCAAAGGCTTGACCTAATTTATGATTCAGCCATAAGTGAAGCGAACAAAAAATACGGGAATCCTCCAAGGGAATCAATGAGGCAAAATGGATTTGTTGCGTGGTTTGCTTGGTATATAAAAGAGCTAACAGGCACATCTCACTTGGATCTTAATACCGCAAGCAATTATAAGTTAGCCGTTGATTACCTCGTGCAAAATAGTATCATCCCTGAAAAGTTCAAGCTTCCGCTTCTTGTGTATCAGGCTAACGGTTATTTGTGATTGCCATCAGGATGCTTTCTTGCAACCAAAGTCCGAGTAAGCAGACCATAAAAGTCAGGCCAATCTCCATGAGCATTTGATTTCTTTTATCACCTATATTTTTTTACCAAAGGGGGTTGATTTCTTAAAAATAGGGGTGTATAGACTTACGTGCAAGTTAAGTTTAATGGAGGAGGAAATTCCATGCTAACAGGAACGGTGAAATGGTTTAACCAAACCAAAGGATATGGATTTATAACACCAGAGAGCGGAGGCGAAGATGCCTTTGTTCATATAACAACCGTGCGCAAGGCAGGATGGAACACATTGTACGAGGGGCAGAAAATATTTTTCGATGCCCGAGACAACCACGGTCGATCTTCGGCAACTAACTTAGGACTCTTTTCGTAAAATCTGATGATGGCCTGCGTTGTTTGTCTTTTGTGGAAATGGCGCAGGTCATCAATACGCGATTTTATCAATTTTTTTTGTCCAGGCTGCAAAAACGTCGATGGCTTCGTGCCTTAAAAGTTGTTGCATTGGGACCTGGCGCGATTCTATTGGTTTGGCGATTTCCTGATAAAAGAAATCATCATCGAAATTAATGGATGCAGCATCTTGGCGTGTGTTCGCATAAAAGATAGCGTCAACGCGCGCCCAATACGCTGCCGCCAGGCACATGGGGCAGGGTTCGCAGCTTGTGTAAAGGGTGGCCCCGGCAAGACTAAAAGATGAAATATGGGCGCAGGCATTCCGTATGGCGACAACCTCTGCGTGGGCAGTTGGATCATTGGCGGATGTTACCTGATTCCATCCCTGCCCGATAATTTTGTTATCCAAAACAATAACGGCCCCGAATGGCCCCCCTGAGCCGTCTTGCATTTTTTCAAAAGACATCTGGATGGCTAGTCGCATCGGTGTTTCATGGCAGAATTTCAAATGAACTATACCCTTATCGCAGTTGTTGTGTTGGATAACTTGGGGCGGGATATGCCATCATCATGGGCTGTTGTTGTTGCATGGCGGCAGGAGCTGGATAATAAGCCTGACCGTATCCCTGGACGGGCAATGGCGCACCATAAGGAGCCTGCTGTTGCGCAATCGGACCAGTATAATTGTTGACGGGCATTTGTTGAGCAGGCATTTGTTGAACCTGGGGCCGAGGCTGTATCATGGCGCTGGGCAAATGGGGATTGGGGACCATATTGACCCCGCCAATTACGGCGTAGGGTGCGGCAACCTTGCTTGGTCTTCGATTGTCATTTTGGTTTGTAAGGTTTTGATTCACAGCAGGTGCGGATGCCAATCGGCGCTGTGCCACGATATTAGCGCTGGGCAGGTGTTGCGCCGCCGCCAATGTTTCAGGTCTTGCAACGCCCCCTCCCATTCCATAAAGATTAAATGCCATTAAAAATCCGCTTGTAAAGAACAAGGCCCCCAAAAACATAAGACCTGTTATTAATGCAGTAATTGATAATTTGTTCATGGCAAAAAAGATCTCCTTTTGTATGTACTGCTCTTTGATGGTTTGGCTGATGGCGGACAGCCTTTTTCCGGACTCAATCAGCGTACAAGCAATTGTGTCTGTTTTTTTATGGGTACGTTTTGCTGATTTTCGTGGTTTTCTTTTTTGATTCAACGATGCAGAAACTGTAAAATAATCGGCTGATGTAAAGCTTTCCCCGGGATATTTTGGCTGGTTATGGTGAGCTTGTTTCTGGGTTTTCTGGGCGGGAGCTTCTTGCCTTTGGTGGGTGGAAAAAGGTTGCTCATGCGGAGACGTAGCTCCCTTCCACCATGTTGAAAACGTATCTTCCCACAGATCCTTTTCGGATGGGTTTTTTTCAGCAATCCAAGGATCTGTTCTTTTTCTAGCGCTCGACAACACACATCACCAAACAGGGAATAAATATTTTGGTACCAGTTTAGCAAATTTTTACTATAATTGTACTAAAATAATTTCTAAGTGGCGTGAATGGCGTTTGGGGTAATTTTATGCCAGGCGCATTTCCTCAATTCGAACATCCTTGCCATCATTGGAAATGGTGATCTGCTCAACACGCATTTTTGCAGCCTCTAATTTTTGTTCGCAATGCCGTTTCAGGTGGGAACCTCGCTCGAACGCGCCAATTGCTTCCTCTAACGGTAATCGCCCTTCCTCTAGTCGCTTAACAAGCGTTTCAAGTTCCAGCATAGCCTGTTCGAAACTGAGCGTTTCCAATTGAACGGTTTCTAGTTTGTTGGTATCCATACTTTATCCTCTCTCATTCTATTCAATTTCTAATCCCACGATCGCACGCGCAAAATCCCGCGCATCAAATGATTGCAGATCGTCCTCTTGTTCTCCAACGCCAATCGCATGAATGGGAATTCCATACTTTTCCGCAAGATCAATAACAACGCCACCCCGCGCGGTTCCGTCAAGCTTGGTCACGATAATTCCTGTGACGCCGGCAATTTCTTTAAAAACGCCAGCCTGAGTCAAAGCATTTTGTCCCGTTGTGGCATCAAGGACTAAAATTGTATGGTGCGGTGCTGCTGGATCCATTTTTTTGATCACCCGAATTACCTTGGCCAGTTCGTTCATGAGCCCCTCTTTATTATGGAGGCGACCGGCCGTATCGATGCATAAAATATCCGCATTGTTTTTGGTCGCCTGGGTCAGGGCATCAAATGCAAGTCCCGCCGCGTCGGCGCCATGGGGCGCTGTGTGCACCGGAATCCCAAGGCGCTTTCCCCATACCTGCAGTTGCTCCACGGCGGCTGCCCGAAATGTATCGCAGGCTGCCAATTCCACACTAAGGCCATCCATTTTCCATTGATTGGCGAGTTTTGCGATGCTGGTTGTTTTCCCGGCCCCATTCACGCCAATGATTAAAATCACAACGGGAGTTTTTTGCTGTTCGATCACCAGGGGCACATCAACGGGCGCTAGGATTGATTCGATCTCTTCGGCTAGGCATTCTCGGACCTC
This sequence comes from Alphaproteobacteria bacterium, assembly GCA_026400645.1. Taxonomy (NCBI): domain Bacteria; kingdom Pseudomonadati; phylum Pseudomonadota; class Alphaproteobacteria; species Alphaproteobacteria bacterium. Next base: position 24,338 of record JAPLOP010000028.1, read on the forward strand.
GAGCTCGGTCACCTCCTGTCCGAACTTTTTCCTGGACAAGCTTTGGCATAACCTTTGGGCAACGGTCGCCCCCACGTCTGATTCGACCAGCAAATCCTCTAGTTCGTCCAGCGCCCCTTGGTCCAGCGTTTGGTGGGTCAACACGACCTGTAATTTGTCGCCAAACTGATTGGATGTTTTTTTTAAGCCTGTTTTAAGGCGCTGCCATAAACTCAACAGAATGCTCCCTCTAAATGATGTCCGCTTTTGCCAAGAACTTTGACGGTATGAACGGATCCAATTTCTATTTCGTGCAAGTCTACAGGAAATCGGATGGATGCGAAATGGTCTGTCTTGCCATCGGCAATGCCATCCTTTACAGATTCAACCAAAACGGCGACAGTTTCACCCAACAATCGATCGAAAAGGCGTTGAACGGCTTTTTCCCCGGCGTGTCTCAGGATTGCTGCCCTTTCTTTAATGATGGGTCCGGCCACTTGTGGCATCCGGCTTGCGGGGGTCCCGGGGCGTGGTGAATACGGGAACACATGCAAAAATGTTAAATCGCAGTCATCAATGATACGCAGGGTATTGTCAAACATTTCGGGGGTTTCCGTTGGGAATCCGGCAATCAAATCCACGCCAAACACGATGTCGGGCCTGACGTCGCGCGCACGTTTGCAAAATGCAATTGCATCCTCGCGCAGATGGCGTCGCTTCATCCGTTTCAGAATCATGTTGTCACCCGCCTGAAGGCTGATGTGCAGGTGGGATAGTAATCGGGGCTCAGATTCGATCAGTTTCCACAAATCATCATCGATTTCGACCGGATCCAGTGACGACAATCGTAACCGTTTTAAATCCGGAACCAATGCCAGGATTCGTTTGATAGCCTGTCCCAATGGGGGTGCACCGGGCAAATCAGCGCCGTATGCCGTGATATCAACCCCTGTTAAGACGATTTCTTGGTATCCTGATTCAATAACCTGGCGAATTTGTGCGACGACCTCGCCCAGGGGGACGCTTCGTGAATTTCCACGACCAAAGGGAATTGTGCAAAACGTGCACCGGTGATCGCATCCATTTTGAACCTGGACAAAGGCGCGGGCTTTCCCCTCGAATCCTGAAACCAGGTGACCGGCCGTTTCCCGAACGGACATAATATCGTTCACCAGGGTCATACTTTGATCCTTGATTGACGCATACGTGGATAGCTGTAATTTTTCTGCATTACCAATGACGCTGTTGATTTCGGGCATATTGGCATATTTATCAGGATCAATCTGGGCGGAACAGCCTGTCACGATAATCTCTGCATTCGGGTTTTCCCGACGAAGTTTGCGAATAGATTGCCGGACTTGTCGCTCGGCCTCCGCTGTGACAGCGCAGGAATTGATGATGATGGCCCCCTCTAACCCGGCCTCCGCTGATAATTTTTTAATCACCTCGGATTCATATGTATTAAGGCGACAACCAAACGTTACCACCCGATTTTTATTATCAGCGTTTTTGATATCAATCATGGCCAGAATAAATAAACTCTAATATCAGTAAAGGTACCCCAAGATAGGGTACCATACCAATGTCTGTAAAGTTTTTTCTGTGCAGTTTCTCAATGGTAATCACTTGAAATGGGGTTAAAATAATAATTGACGGCGGATTTTCTGGGTAAAAAAATACTAAACCAATGATCGGTTTCCTTGTCGATTATATGTTTTGTGATGAGTCCTTTGATTGTCCATGATGTTTTGTTGGCTTCAAGTGTGTGCCAAAATTCTGCTTTTGTCATTTCTGTCCTGGCGCATTCCTTGTCGATTAGTGGATAAATGAAGCGTGAAAATGCAATAAAGGCGGCATCATCTGGTGATCTTGGGCCATCCAGGTTTTCAATTCCCAATGATTTTGCGGCTAGTTTTTCATTGCATCCCGATTCTTTAAATGCCTGGTGAAACATTTTTATCGTGCGAGGCGTATAGGTATAGGTTCCGTTGTCATCATCGGCCGCAATAGCTTGTGTGGCGATTCCCATTAAGGTAACGACAAATATTAAGTTTGTTAATTTCATGAAATTTCCCTTCAGCATTAATATCTTCCTAAAGTAGACATAGTCTTCAATGGTTAACAAAGTGTTGATGTGGGTGTTAAAAAGCTCCCAATTTTTACAATTTTCGTGTATTATTCACATAAGACAGTATGAAAATAAAACCGAGAGTAAAATGACTCAGCGCCATGTGGCTGTATTAATGGGGGGATGGTCGTCCGAACGCGACGTATCCTTAACGTCAGGGCAGGGGGTTTCTCAGGCGCTTGTTGACCTTGGGTACAAGGTATCGATAATTGATGTTAGGCGGGATCTGAATGCCCTTTGTCAGCAGCTGTCCAATCCTCGACCGGATGTCGTGTTTAATGCCCTTCACGGTGTTGGGGGGGAGGACGGTGTCATCCAAAGTGTTCTGGAGGTATTGCAGATTCCCTATACGCACTGTGGTGTTACGGCATCAGCACTTGCGATGAATAAGATTTTGTCGCGTAAGATTTTTAACGAAGCCGGTTTGTTAACGCCGCCTTGGCTTTTGATTTCTTTAGAAGATTTTCAAAATGGACACCCTATGGAAATGCCCTATGTCGTCAAGCCCATTAACGAAGGGTCCAGTCGGGGCGTTTACCTTGTTTTTGATGAAAATGATTATCAGCATTGTTTGCATGATTGGTCATTTGGTGATCAACTATTGATCGAAAAATATATCCCCGGCAAGGAAATACAGGTCGCCGTTGTGGATGGCCGGGCCCTGGGCGCAATTGAAATAAAGCCATTGTGTGGTTTTTATGATTACGAGGCAAAATATACATCTGGCAAGGCGGACCATATAATGCCGGCCCCATTACCGCCAGAGGATTATCAAAAAGCCCTTGATTTGGCCTTGCGAGCCCATCAAGCCATAGGATGCCAAAGCGTTACGCGGTCAGATTTTCGATATGATGTGACCGATGGAGAGGGCAAGTTTTATTTGCTAGAAATCAACACGCAGCCGGGCATGACACCCTTGTCCCTGGTTCCGGAAATTGCGGCGCATGGTGGGATGTCTTATCGGGATTTGGTGGGGGTAATCCTTGAAAGCGCTAGCTGTGACCATAAATAAATGAGGCCGACAAAACGAAAAAGAATCCCTGCGGTGCCGGATCCCTTTTGGTCCCTTAAAAGGGTAAAAAAGCTATTTGTGTTTTCGGGAAAGGCAAAAACAAAGGGGCGGGGTTCTCAGCGAAAAATTAGGCAAAAGCGGTTTTTTAAGCACTACAAAGGGCTGTTTATTGCCGGGTTTGCAACGATTTTGTTTGTTGCTGGATACGTCAGCTGGTGGCTTGGATATCCCCAGCAGGCAACCATCGTGATCACGGACAAAATCGTTGCGTCCACGGCGATCATGGGGCTAAAGGTTAGCGATGTGTATGTGGAGGGTCGTCAGCATTCTTCCCAAACTGCGATCCTGGACTGTGTTCGTGCCAAACGGGGTGATCCAATCTTAGCCTATAATCTGGACACCATCAGGGCCGATCTAGAGAAAATTGATTGGATTAAGTCGGCCTGTGTTCGCCGGCACTTTCCGGGTTTTTTGTATATTCAGCTCGAGGAGCGAAAACCCATCGCCATTTGGCAAAACCAAAATCAGCAATTCTTGGTTGATCAAGATGGCATCACCATTAATATAACAAACGTAGCCTATTTTCAAAGTCTGCCCGTTATTGTGGGGGGCGATGCACCAGCCCATGCACCCCGTATTTTATCGCTTCTGGAAAAATTTCCGTTGATCCGAAAGGAACTCCGGTCAATCATTCGAATGCGGCAACGTCGGTGGGATCTTGTTTTAGAGAATAGCGTTTTGGTAAAGTTACCCGAGGAAAAGATGGAGGATGCATTGGCACATTTATCCGTTCTTATCGAGAAACAAAAAATTAATCCCGGTGAAGTATCGGTTATCGATCTGCGCATTCCAAAGCAAATTATTTTGAAATTATCGCCGGGTGCTGCAGTGCGCCTCAGGATAAAAGGGAAAGAAACGTGATCTGCCCCAAGATAGGGTAATGCTCTAAAAAAGATGCTGGTGCTGAAGAGAGGAATCGAACCCCCGACCTACTGATTACGAATCAGTTGCTCTACCAACTGAGCTACTTCAGCTAACACTTGAACGCTAATCTAATTTGCTATAAACGTCAAGGGATACCCAATCTAAACGGAAATGTTGATTTTTATGTTTGATATTTTCTCCATAAACGTCGACAAAAAATCCTTAAATAGAATAGCTATTCTCGGCTTTTTTGTCTTGTTTCTGAAAAAACTATCTTTCATAAAATTTCAACATTTCCATTCATCTTGAGTATAGGCTATGCTACTTTCGCATGAAACAGAACTATAAAGGGTTAATCTGGTGCCTAATCAACGAAACAGTGCTCGAAAAAATGTTGAGGTTGTTAAACTGGATCGGGTTAGCCTATATTACCCACAAGGGACCCCGATATTTTACGACCTGAGCTATTCATTTTTTGCGGGTGGATTTTATTTTTTAACGGGAGCCAGCGGCGCAGGCAAGACATCTTTGCTAAGGCTGATTTATCGTGGCGTTAAAGCAACCGAGGGGATCGTGCGTGTTTTTGGCCGTGATGTTTCACGCCTGTCATCAGAGGAACTTCCGCTATTTCGGCAAAAGATGGGATTGGTTTTCCAGGATTGTCGCCTGATCAATCATCTGACCGCCGTTGAAAACGTTGCCTTGGCCATGCGTATTGTGGGGAACCCCCCGCAGCGATGTTTTTCGTATGCAAAAGAATTACTGCATTGGGTTGGTCTGGGCGATCACTTGAATCACCTGCCATCCATGTTGTCAGATGGTCAAAAACAACGGATTGGCATCGCGCGGGCCGTCATTACACGTCCATTATTGTTGATTGCTGATGAACCAACGGGTAATGTCGACGAAGCGGTTGCTTATAAATTAATGATATTGTTTGAAGAAATGAATAAGGTTGGAACGACGGTGATTTTGGCAACACACAACACGGGCCTCGTTAAGTCATTTTCCTATCCCGTATTGCATTTGAACCAGGGGCAGTTGTTGCATGCCGAACCTCGGGATCAGGGTGTTTAGGGTGCGGATTTTTAATCAACACAGAATCCACGAGATCCCGATTGGAAAGGAAGGCGGAAATCGCTATTTGCCATGGGTTGTCGGGCTTTTGGTTTTCCTTTTGACGTTGGTGTTTGTTTGCGCCACAACATTGGGTGGGGCCTTGGGGCGTTGGCAGGGGCGATCGTCTGACAAAATTACCATTGAAATTCCCGCATCCGATATCTTGTCCGCCCACAAAGCGATGCCAGGCGCGCCGATTCAACAACCAGAAACTGACGCGATAACAACCATCGTTCAGCAAGTAACCTCTGTTTTACAAGGTACCCCCGGTCTTTGCGATATCGAGGTTGTCGATAACAAACGATTGTTGTCATTGCTGGCGCCCTGGATTGGGCAGGCCGAAACACTGCAGGGTGTTTTATTGCCCGTGCTTATTGATGCAAAGATTACGCCCGACCCGTCGGGTGTTGGGGTGCTGGATATCGAGGATTTGCGTCACCGGTTAAGGGAAATCAATGCCGGAATACGGATAGAGCCCCATGTTCAATGGCACCACATGTTGATGTCCCTTAGTCATACAATAAAGGCTGTCTCCTATATCGTTATTGCGTTTATTGTTGGGGCGATTTGCGTTGTGATTACGTTGATTACCAACGCGTCGCTTGCAACGCATCATTCCGTTATCGATGTTTTGCGATTGATGGGGGCGGGGAAACAGTATATCGCCAAAAATTTTCAATGGCAGGTGTTCAAATGCTGCCTAAAGGGTGGGGTGATTGGAACCATTTTGGCGTTGCCCATTATTTATGCCGTGAGTTTGCTGACGGAGGATTTTGGAATACCGGAGTTATTTAGGGGCGGACTTGCCAGTGAAATTTTGGTGATCGTTATGGCCTGCCCTTTCTTTGTGGCGGCACTGTGTATGATTGTTTCGCGATTGGCAGTTTATCGCGCACTGCATCGTATGGATTCATGAAAAAACGAATCACTGCGTTTTCAGTTTTCCTTGCGACCATCTTTACGATCTGGTTTATGGGTTTTCTTGCGTTCTGCTTTTGTCTGCCTGGGGATGGTGATCAAGATAAAATCATAACAGATGCTGTCGTTGTTTTAACGGGTGGCAAGGGGCGGGTTCAGATTGGTTTCAGCCTTGTTGAAAAAGGGTTGGCTCAGAAATTGTTTATCTCTGGTGTGAATCCAAAAGTCAAAATGCCTGTGTTGCTCAAGGGGCAGGGGGCAGAGGTGGCTGATGCAATCGTTTCCCGGGCGGAGCTTGGATATAATGCGCGTAACACGATTCAAAATGCCCAAGAAACGGCAGCCTGGGTGCGGCAACAGCATATTCAATCATTGCGATTGGTGACCTCTGATTACCATATGTTACGGAGCATGATCGAATTTGCACGGGCATTGCCAGATGTTCGGATTGTGCCGCACCCCATTCACGAGGGGCGCGGATTCGATCTAAAGACAACTAACAAGCTTCTTTCCGAATATCATAAACTACTGTGGGTTTATTTTGGATTCAGATTAAGCTAGGTCTAATGGCATTCGGTTAGAGAAAAAAGAACGAATTTCCCTCCCTAAATAACACCTCCCGTCATCCCGCGACTTGATCGTAGGGTCCATGTATTTCGTTGTGGATCCCGTGGTCAAGTCACGGGATGACGGGGGTGGGTGTTGTTTGATGTGAATTTCATACTATAGTGTTTTTCTACGTGATCAATAGAGAGATAGCTTTTTGGATGGCCACACTCTCTTCGTTCGCTCGCCATGACGTCATGGCGAGGAGGGCGAAGCCCGACGTGGCCATCCAGAAAGCCATCCTGTTGTCTATTGACTTTGCAGGAACATACTAACCGAATGTTATTGATCTCTATTCGCCCCCGGACGCATCTCCGCCACCAATCATGCTGTCAGCAACAAGGCCGGCATTATCACGGACTGATCGTTCGATTTGGGCGGCAGCCTCTGGGTTTTCCTTTAAAAATACCCGCGTGGCTTCGCGACCCTGTCCGATTCTGTGTGTCCCATAGGAATACCAAGATCCCGATTTTTCTATGACGCCCGCCTTAACCCCAAGGTCGATCAGCTCGCCTGTTTTGGAAATTCCTTCGCCGTACATGATATCAAACTCGACAACTTTAAACGGAGGTGCCATTTTGTTTTTAACAACCTTGACACGGGTTTGGTTGCCGGTGACTTGGTCCTTGTCCTTGATGGCGCCAATGCGACGAATGTCCAACCTGACGGACGCATAAAATTTTAGGGCATTTCCACCGGTTGTTGTCTCTGGGCTTCCAAACATCACGCCAATTTTCTGACGGATTTGGTTGATAAAAATCACCATGCAACCGGTTTTTGAGATTGATCCCGTTAATTTGCGCAAAGCCTGGCTCATCAGACGTGCCTGCAGCCCCATGTGAGAATCTCCCATGTCGCCCTCTAGTTCAGCCTTTGGGACCAACGCTGCCACACTGTCAATGACTACGACATCAACGGCGCCACTTCGAACCAATGTGTCGGCAATTTCAAGCGCTTGTTCGCCTGTGTCGGGCTGAGAGATAATCAAATCATCCAGATTAACCCCCAGTTTCCGGGCATAGCTTGGATCCAAAGCGTGTTCTGCATCAATAAACGCACAGGTTCCTCCGCTTTTCTGGGATTCCGCCACAACATGGATTGCCATTGTTGTTTTCCCAGATGATTCTGGGCCATAAATTTCAACAACACGCCCCTTTGGCAGACCACCGATGCCCAGGGCAATATCTAATCCTAATGATCCCGTGGAAATGACTTCGGCATCAACGGCGCTTTCCTTTTGCCCCAGGCGCATGATTGATCCTTTGCCAAAGGCGCGCTCTATTTGGCTGAGGGCTGCATCAAGGGCCTTTGTTTTATCTGTATCGGTTTTAGTGTTTCGTTCCATGATGGTCACAATGAGCGCTCCCTAAAATTTTATTAGCCGTTGGACTTTACATATTTAGAGTGTACCAAATAAATGCTTGCCAGGAAATCATTACCTTTTCCCATCAATTTCCGGGTTGAAAAAAATGCACTAAATTTATGTCGCTTTAACTTTATATTAAGGTTTTGCGATCTAGTATAGGGAATGCACAAATCAAATCGAGAAACGACTATGAAATTCAAACTAATCACAAAAAAACTAAAATGCCTATTATATTTGGGGTCCGCGGTCTGTGTCGGGGGTGCATTGACATCCATGGCGAACGCGAGCAGCCCGGGAGCGAGTGAGTTGACAAAATCTCTTATGCAAGCTCAGAATATGCCAGCTCTTGGTGCTTTGGCTGGTCTCACGCCAGCTCAGAAATATGATTTCGGAAAAAATCAGGCCATTGGTGCTCCGGCATTGCTGCCCATCGTGCCATCTGCTTATCAAACAGCAATGGTACAACAGCAGCTTTCCATACTATTGCGTGGCACATCTTTTGTGAATCAGCTCACAGCCAAACCTAGTAAGGTAAATAACGACGGTTTTGATGTTACAAAGTGTTCGAATCCACAGAATTTCGTTGCACCGTCCACAGAATCAGTGAATTCCGATCGATCGTTTGATATTTCTGCTCAACCTTTTTATACATCAACCAATATGTCTACTCATGGTCAAACTTTGGGAATGCATGGAACGACACAAGGGGTAATGATCAACCCCCAATACAAGATTTCGGATGATTATTCTGTGGGTCTGATTGCAATGGGGACAAGTTCTGATTATTCAATGCGTCAAAATCAGAGTGATGGAAAAATCAAAAGTGGTTCCTTGGGAATTCAGGGGGATTACATGTTGCCATTTGGCCTGCACGTGAATGGGGCTTTCTTGCTTGGTAAGAACCATTTTGACAGCAAGCGGTCAATTTTTGTTCCGACTCTTTCCCCATTTGTGGCAACACAATCTCATAAGGGGCTTGATACAACGGGTGTTATTGGGGCGGGTGCAACGATTCCTTTGACGCAGCATGTTTTTCTGTCACCCTATTTCAATCTAAGCTATACGCGGTCCCATCAAGACGCGTACACAGAAACTGGTGCGCCTGGGTTTAATGTGAATTCAAAGGCCCGTGATTCCGATACATTGGGGACGGTAGCCGGGGCATCCTTGGTTAACATCGCCCATATAAATAACGATATTGTCAGCACATCTTTTTCATTGACCTATTATCGTGACCAAAGCCTAAGACGAAAAAATACAGCTACTTTATCCTTTGTTGGGCCCAACAGCCAATCATTTGGCATTCCCTGCCCAAGTCCAAAGCATAATCAATTGGCTGCGGACGTTTCTGTCGTTATGTTTAAAAAAGGGGGCGTTTATTTTGGCGCCGATCTTGGCGGAAGGGCGGATCGCCAGACACAAAGCGTGCAAGGGACCCTTAAGGCTGGTTATCGGTTTTAGTGGGGTCGATATGCCCAATCAAACTGGATAAACAATAAAACACACTGGAAGCAAAAAAATGAAGATCTCCGTCACAAAGAAACTAAAATGTTTATTTTACCTAGGATCCGCACTTTATGCCGGGACCAATTTAATCTGCCAGGCAGAGGCCAGCAAATTTGACCTTGGTCAGGATTCGGTTATACCAACAGTCCCGTCGTTATTGCAGACATCGTCAACGCAGCAAGTGCTTGCGGCGGCGCTCAAAAGCATGCCAACCATAGCAAAGGCCATTGGTGCGAAAGAAAGTACCGCAGAGGAGAAGTCTTCTGGGAAAAAAGCAGGCGCTGATCGGTCATTTTATGCCTCCATTCAGCCCTATTCGTCGTTAACCAACGTAACAAAACACAGCGGTAATCCTGGATTAAGATCAACAACGCAAGGATTGGTCGCCAATACCCAATATAAAATCACAAATTCCTTTTCTTTGGGAATCATGGCGATGACATCAAAATTACACTACAAAATGGGGCATAGTTTCGGCGAGGGGAATAACGAAAATGTTTCCGCTGGTGTTCTTGGAAACTATGATTTGCCATCAAATGGCTATATCAATGGGGCTTTCATGGCCAGCGAAAATAATTTCAGCAATAATCGGCCAACCCTTTCCGGTGCGGTAGCAAGGGAATCGCATAAGGGGTATGAAACCATGGGTGCCTTGGGTGCTGGAATGACCGTTCCCCTTTGTTGTCAAATCAATTTGTCACCCTTTATCAACATGGGCTATGTGCGTTCTTTGCAAAATAAGTACACCGAAGAAGGGGTAGCGGGTCATAATATCCATTCGCAAACTCGTCTGTCTGATTCCTTGCAAACACTTGTCGGGGGATCACTAAGCAAAACCTTTGTTATGGATGACAGCATTGTGACCCCAAGTTTTTCCATCGGTTATATCCGTGACCAAAGTCTAAAAAGAAGAAACAAGGCGGCGCTTTCCTTTGTGGGCAGCAATCAAGTTTATGACATCAATCTTTCGAACGCCAAATCACAAAAACTGTGTGCGGATATTGGTGTGCTTGTGCTGAAAAAAAATGCCGTCAGCCTTTATGCGGGAATAGGGGGGCAATTAAACCGATGGCAACAATCGGCTTATGCGGCCGTTAATATCGGATATCGGTTTTAGTAAAAAACACGATTAATCCACCACAGTTTTGTGTGTTTTCTGATGCGGTATGATGGTATTAATAACTGTCTATACCCTCAGAATCCAAAGTACCCCCTATGTTTTGTGCGCTTTCTGATCTAGCTGCGTTTAAATCTGCCAAAAAACCTTTGTTGGGGGTGGATTTAGGTGATAAAACTATTGGCCTCAGTCTATCGGATCGCACGTGGATGATTGCGACACCCTATAAAACAATCCAGCGCACCGGAAATATTAAAAAAGATTTTGCCGAGCTTTCTGATGTTATAAAGGGTCACGCCGTTGTGGCGCTTGTTTTTGGGCATCCCATCAACATGAATGGAACCGAGGGGCCCCAAAGTCAAAAAGTCAAACAATTTGCCGAGAATTTTTTGAAAACGATGGATATCCCGATTTTATTTTGGGATGAACGTCTGTCCACGGCGGCCGTTACACGAACGATGATAACGGCAGATCTTTCGCGGAAACGTCAAAAGGAAGTCGTAGACAAAATGGCTGCGAGTTTTATTTTGCAGGGTGTGTTGGATTTTTTGGCGCGACATCCCTAAAAAGGATGGTGCCCAGAGCCGGAATCGAACCAGCGACACAGGGATTTTCAGTCCCTTGCTCTACCAACTGAGCTATCTGGGCGTTTCCCCCTGAACGGAGGAACCAGTATCTTTATAGCTGTGTTTTATGATTTTGTCTAGCAATTTGAAATGGATAGTTGATTTTATGGATGATCGGTCTTTTCCCACCACGATTAAGCGTTTTTGGCAAGTGGGCAGCACCGTTGGCGGGCTGGCGGCACGTGTTGCAGGGCAACAGTATTTAGGCCGTGACATTGATGATGTTGCCTATGCGCGTGAACTAAAAGCAAAACTGGGGACCATCAAGGGACCCATGATGAAGGTGGCGCAATTCCTGGCAACAATTCCGGATGCGATTCCACCGGAATATGCGGCAGAGCTTTTGGGGCTGCAATCGCAAGCACCCGCCATGGGGATTCCGTTTGTCAGACGGCGAATGGCTGCTGAATTGGGGGCTGATTGGCAAACGCATTTCAGGGAATTTGATTTGGTGGCCCGGGCTGCGGCATCATTGGGACAGGTTCATTATGCTGTTGATTTGGCAGGTCAACCGGTTGCGTGCAAGCTGCAGTATCCCCAGATGCAATCCATGGTGGAGGCTGATCTGAGCAACCTCAAACTCGCCCTTGGGCTGTATCATGTGACGAACAAAGCGTTGGACACATCAGACGTTCAGGATGAGATTAAAAATCGTCTGTTAGAGGAGCTTGATTATCATCACGAAGCCGAACAAATGGCGATTTACCGATCGATATTTCAGGACGATCCCTATATTGGTGTTCCGCAACAGTATCCAGCATTATCAACGGGGCGCTTGTTGACGATGGAATGGATGGCCGGCGATCCGTTGCTGACATATTTGAATCATGACGAAAATTTCAGAAATCATATCGCCGATCAACTTTTTAAGGCATGGTACAAACCATTTTATCATCATGGCGTGATCCATGGAGATCCCCATCCCGGGAATTATCTTGTGACTCAAGATGGAAAGATTAATCTTTTGGATTTTGGATGTGTGCGGCATTTTCCGCCGGAATTTGTTCAGGGGGTGATTGATTTGTATCAGTCGTTTTTGCACAACCAACCCGATAAAGCCGTTCAGGCGTACGAGGCGTGGGGCTTTAAAAACCTGTCCAAGGAAATGATTGATGTGATGAATCAGTGGGCGCGGGTGTTATATGATCCATTGCTGGATAATCGTGTTCGGCCCATCCAAAATAATTTCAGCGCCTCTGCCGGGTGGGAGGCCGCCACCAAAATCCATTCCGAACTTCATCGATTGGGGGGTATTCGCCCCCCCAAAGAATTCGTGTTTATGGATCGTGCCTCCGTTGGGCTGGGGGGCGTTTTTATGCGCCTTAGAGTAGAGCGCAATTGGCACAGATTGTTCGAGGAGCTGATTGAGGGCTATCCCGGAAATTTCTGAAGGATTTTAATGAACACGCCCTGAATCAAATAAAGACCAAATACCAACGCCAATGGGGATAAATCAATATCACCCATGTTGGGCATAAAACGCCTGATAGGGACCAGGGCTGGTTCTATGATTCGGAACAAAAAAGTATGCAAACCATAAATGAATTGGTTGTACCGATTCACGATGCCGAACGCTTCTAGCCAGCCCATGATAACATATATGATCAAAAGCCATCGATATAGATCAATGATTTTGACGACAACGGCTAAAAGAGGAACAAGAATAATATCCATACGGGTCGGCATTTCGCAATAGGGTGGAGCTTTCAACTATAGGTACCGCACATTACCAAGGGATGCAAGGGATACATTTTCCCGATAAAAAACATTTTGGGTTGACAACGTATTTGCCTTGCAAATTCCCTAAAAAATGTGGTAAAAGTTTCTCGATTTACTAAAATTTATGGAAAAATTGATGAGAAGCACGCAGGTTCATGAAGCACAAATGGCGAAACACTTAACAAAAGCTATTCATCATGGCAGCCTGTCCTTGTTTGCTCAGCCAAAATTACACTTGGCGTCTGGTAGAATTGTGGGGGCCGAAGTTTTGTTGCGTGTCCCGCAAAGCGCATTTCTTACAGTGCAAAAAAACAGTCGACTTTCAGATCAAAAAATCTTGATTAGCCCCATTTCAACGGATAAATGGGTCCAGGCGGCGCAAAACCGGGGGCTTATGAGGCCGCTATCAGAATGGGTTATTAAGGAAGTTTTTCATCATCTGGGACAAAGCAATTTTCCAAAGATACCGCTGGCCGTTAATGTTCCGCCCAGCCTTTTGACGCCCCGATTTGCGCATTTTCTTGAAGCCTGTGCCGAGGAAAGCGGGATCCCTTTGTCGTTTCTTGAAATTGAGATCACGGAATCTCAAAAGCCATTTAACCTGAAAGTTATCAACCAAACGGTTCAAAAGCTTCGTGCTATGGGTGTCAAGGTTATGATCGATGATTTTGGAAGCGGCTATGCAACAATGCGGTATTTGGTGGATGTTGTTGTCGATGCGGTCAAGATTGACAAGGATTTTGTACAAAAGGCCGCAACATCACAAAGCGCGCATTTGATATTGAAGTCATTGATCTCCCTGGCAAAGGAAATGGACGTTTCTGTGATTTGCGAAGGGGTCGAGACGATGCAGCAATTGTCCGCGGTCCAGGAATTGGGATGTGACGTTGTTCAGGGATTTTTTATCAGTCATCCTATGCGCATTGATGAATTTTTTAACAGCCGTGCCAATTCTTACCCAAGCATCAGAATTCAATAGTTAATAAATAGTTAATAATTCATAAAATTTTTGATTTATTTTACGATTATTCGCGATGTTTTTGAAAAATGCCCTGTATAATGAATATTATCCATAAAGGTTGACAAAAATACCCTTATCCGTTTAAATAAGAGCAACAGAGAGAAACCTGGTTACTTATAGTGCTTCTTAAAATTTGCCTTTTGACTGTATTTATTGTTGCCGGGTTGATGTCGGATCTTTGGGCGGGACCAAAGGGGACAAGTGGGCGCTATGCAGCCGTTGTTCTGGATGAAAAAACTGGCAAAATTCTGCATGCGGAAAACGCCAATGATGCGCGTCATCCTGCTTCGTTAACAAAAAAAATGACACTTCTCCTTTTATTTGAAGCATTGAAAAGTGGCGACATCAAGCTGGAAACTCGCTTTAAAACATCGAAACTAGCGACCATTCAAATTCCAACAAAACTTGGGCTGAGAGAGGGTGACTCGATCAGTGTTGAGTGCATTATTAAATCGCTTGTGACGCAGTCGGCGAATGATGCTGCAGTCGTTGCGGCAGAAGGCTTGGCTGGAAGTCTGGAAAATTTTGTTGCGCGTATGAATCGGACAGCAAAAAGGTTGGGTATGAATCAGACGCGTTTTTACAATGCGTCGGGTGTCCCTGATTCCAGACAGGTAACAACCGCTTACGATATGGCCGTTTTGGGGCGTGCGCTGTATAAAGATTTCCCCGAATATTATCCCTATTTCAAAACAGTGAGTTTTCAATATCAGGGGCGATCCTACAGAAATCATAATCATATGCTGGGGGATTTTCCAGGTTTAGATGGCATCAAAACTGGTTTTGTGAATGCGTCTGGATTTAATATCAGTACATCGGCCGTTCGAATGGATTCTGCAAATCAGCCTCGGCGTCTTTTTGCTGTTGTTATGGGTGGAACAAGTTGGCGAAGCCGCGATAAGCAGGCTGCCCAATTGCTAGAGGCAAGCTTTCGCAAGATCGGCGCGCAGTCAACGGGAACCTTAAGCGGTACCCTTGCAAGAAGTTTGTTGGCGCCGGGAACGAAAAGCAGTTCTGTTTCATCAAGAAAATCTAATGGTGTGCCCGCTGATGATGGCCAGGGCTATAACCAAGCCAAAGCAGACCTACATACAATTCTTTTGTCCCAGCATGCGGAAACTATTTCGCTGCCGGTTGTGACTGCCCATCAATGCAAGACACCTGAAGTTTCGGGGCAAAGCAAGGCAGCTGTCCTGCCGGCCCAATGGGTGATCCCGCAGGCGTCTGGGGAAATAAGTACTCAAAAAACCGTTTTGACGACTGCAAAGCAGAAAAATTTCGTCAAGCCCATAAAAAATACTAAAAAACTAAAGCGCAAAATAAGTGCACGGCGATGGGCTTAAGGTTTATTAGTGCCATTTTCAAAAATTGTTGATCAATTGTTTAAATTCCTGGATAGCCACGTCGGACTTCGTCCTCCTCGCTATGACGTCATGGCGAGTGAGCGGAGCGAGCGTGGCCATCCAGGAAACTTACTCATAATTATGAAAATAGTCCAAGGGTGCCCTCTCCGACTGTGATGGCCTGCCCGGAAATTGATACGCGGTCACCTTGTGTGGCCACTCTTAATACGCCGCCCCGACGAGAGGCTTGATGCGCCAAAAGCGTGTCTTTCCCCAATGCAGCGGCCCAAAATGGCGTCAGGCGACAATGGGCAGACCCGCAAACGGGATCCTCTGGGATTCCAACTTTTGGCGCAAAATAGCGTGAAATAAAATCATAGCGTCCATTCGCGTAAGAATCATCAGATCGAGCCGTCACAATAATTGCCCGACAGGATAGCTGTTCTATTAGATGTAGGCTTGGATCCATGGATAACACTTCTTCTGTTGAGGACAGAACAACAAGGTACACCGTTTCATCCTTGTGGACGGACTGCACGCAGACATCCCCAAGGGCAGTCATTAGCAATTCGGGCATGGGGCAGGGGGCAACCAGACGGGTCGGGAAATCGAGCGTAATCCACCCCTGCTGATCTTTTTGTTTACACGCTGTTAAGGGTCCGCCCAGGGAATCAAACGTAATCAGATTGGTTCTGGCAATTTTTTGTTCCCACAAAACATGGGCGGACGCCAGCGTTGCATGTCCACATATGGGGGCTTCGTCCCGCGGGGAAAACCATCGGATGTGAAAATGCGTGTCGGATTTTTGTTCAACGAATGCCGTTTGCGACCAGTTCATTTCGGCTGCAATGTTTTGCATAAAATCAGTTGATGGAAAGGATTGAACCAAACAAACCCCGGCTGGATTCCCCTGGAATGGGGTATTTGTAAACGCATCCACCAACCAAATTCTTAACGCTTCCCCTTTTATCGTAGCCCCCAAAACACTCTGCCTTGCTTTAAATGGAATCACATAAAAAATAGCATACAATTTTTTGTTCCAAGAGAACAGTTAATATGCTAACATCCAAACAATTGTTGAGAGAGGATACCCTTCTGGGTATTTATTAGTTTTACGTACGCGTACCCGAAAGGTGATAATAAAGTGAAAAGAACATACCAGCCAAGCCGCATCGTCAGAAAACATCGTCATGGATTTAGAGCGCGCATGGCAACAGTTGGCGGACGTCGCATTATATCTGCTCGTCGTGCAAAGGGCAGAACAAAGCTATCAGCTTAGTTTTACCAAGCGCCATCATGTCAGTAACCCGTTTAAAAAAACGCACGGAATTTTTGCGGGTTTCAAAAGAACGAATCATAGCCCGAATGCCGACGGTGATGGTGCAATGTTGCCCGGTTGTTGAGCCTGCGGAACAAACGCGGGTGGGTTTTACAGCCAGCCGACGGGTCGGGAATGCTGTCCACAGGAATCGTGCAAAGCGACGCCTTAGAAATATCATTGACAATAGGATAACAAGTCTGTTATTAAGCCTTAGTGCTCCTGCATGTGACTTTGTGTTTATTGCAGTAAAGGCGACAGCGTCAGCGGATTTTTCAAAGTTGACGACTGATGTAGAACGTGGCGTTTCATATTGTTTGCGTCAGGTTCTATCAAGGTATCCTAATCATCCCACAGGAGAATGATAGATGGCGCGTACGATTATCGGACTGATTCATTGTTATCGTTGGATTATATCCCCTTTTTTGGCACAAGGTTGCCGTTTCGAGCCAACATGTTCGCGATATGCGATCAATTCAATAGAATGTCATGGCCTTTTTAAGGGCCTTTGGTTGACAATCAAGCGCCTTTTGCGCTGCCATCCGTATGAAAAATTATCGGAACAAATTGGAAAATCGTGGGGATATGACCCGGTTCCCGAAAAAGAGCCAGCAAACACACTGATTCTTGGACCAGAAACAACGCATTCCTAAAACAAGTTGCTCCTTGTGAAAAAATCCCGTACCTTTTATAGAAATCTATTAACAAAACGTTAGTTTTAGTGAAGTTGTAATGTCTGATCAGAAAAATTTAATTGTCGCCGTCGGCCTTTCTATCCTTATTTTGGTTGGGTTTAACTATTTTTATGAACGCCCCAAAAGCCTGGAGCTTCTTAAGCAGGCTGAAATAGCGGCCACCCAGGCACCCTTGACAGCTGGAATTCAACAAGCTGAACCTGTAAAAGAAATTTTATCGCGTCAAAAGGCGCTGACCAAAACAGAACGGGTTTCTATCGATGCTTTGAAAGTTCGGGGATCTATTAATCTTAAGGGAGGCGTTTTGGATGACCTGGTTTTGGTCAATTATCATGAGAAACCTGATCCAGCAAGTCCTGAGATTGTTCTACTTTCTCCGCTAAATACCAAGGAACCGTATTATGTTCGTTTTGGGTGGGTTGGCCAGGCCAGCGATCAGCTTAACGGTCAGGCAAGCGATTTACCCGGCGATGATACACAATGGAAAATTTCCGAAAAAACCCCCCTGCAAACAGGTAAGCCGATTAAATTGCAGTGGCAAAATAGCGACGGATTGAAGTTTGAGAGAAGTTTTGAAATCGATGATAATTATCTGTTCACCGTAACAGACCGTGTTATTAATACGGGAAAAACAGACGTTTCGTTGGTTCCGTATAGCGAGGTTGTTCGTGTTGGAACCCCTGTAACAAGCGGATATTATATTTTACACGAAGGGGCCCTGGGCGTTTTGAATGGCCGTTTGAATGAATTTGACTATCCAAAGCTTCAAAAAACAGGAATGGTCAAACAGGAAACGACGGGCGGCTGGGTTGGTTTCACGGACAAATATTGGTTGGTCGCGCTGATTCCGGATCAAAAGCAACCGGTCCATATATCGTTCGCCAACAAACCAGCGGGACAGTCGTATCATTGTGGATTAACAGTCGATTCCCAGGTCGTGAAGCCAGGTCAATCGTTGGAATTCAAGCAATATGTCTTTGCCGGGGCGAAGGTTCTGCAAATCCTCGATCAATACGAAGAAAAAATGGGATTCGACCATTTTGATCTGGCTGTTGATTTTGGGTGGTTTTATTTTGTAACTAAACCTTTGTTTTACGTGCTTGATTTCTTGCGTCAGATTTTGGGAAATATGGGGTTGGCCATTATTGTGCTGACTGTTTTTGTGAAATTGCTTTTCTATCCATTGGCCAACAAGTCCTTTAAATCTATGGCCAGGATGAAAGCTTTGCAACCACATATAGAGCGCATCAAAGAAAAGCACGGCGACGACAAAATGCGCGTGAACCAAGAAATGATGGAGCTTTACAAAAGGGAAAAGATTAACCCTGTGGCCGGGTGTTTGCCGATGCTGATTCAGGCCCCCATATTTTTCTGCTTGTACAAAGTTTTCTTTGTCACGATTGAAATGCGGCATGCTCCCTTTTATTTATGGATTCATGACCTATCAGCGCCTGATCCAACATCCTTTTTTAATCTTTTTGGATTATTGCCGTTTGATCCACCGTCTTTCTTGATGATTGGTGTATTGCCATTGTTGATGGGTGTGACGATGTTGTTGCAGCAAAAAATGAACCCGCAGCCGACTGATCCGGTGCAGGCAAAAATGATGATGTTGATGCCGGTATTCTTTACCTATTTATTCGCATCATTTCCGGCTGGTTTGGTGATTTATTGGGCATGGAGTAACATTTTGACGATTGCACAACAGTACGTTATCACGCGCATGGTCCCAAAGGTGGTCCCAAAGCCAAGTCCACTGGCGATTGCAAAGAAAACATCTAATACTCATAAAAAGAAAAAATAATGATTCTGATGGAGCAACCTGAAAACAAAGAACAGGACTGGGCGGATTGGTTTTTCGTCCAGGATTGCACGTTCATTATGGGCGTTGTCAAACTGCAGGATCTGCCTGAATTTGGATTGCCGGAGGTTGCCTTTATCGGTCGATCAAACGTTGGAAAGTCAAGCTTGATCAATGGGTTGGTTGGTCGCAAAAAGATTGCCCGTACATCAAACACGCCGGGCCGCACGCAGGAGTTAAACTTTTTCTCCCTAGCTAATATGCTGTTGCTTGTTGATTTGCCCGGTTATGGGTACGCAGAGGCCCCAAAAAAGCTTGTTGAGAAATGGCAAAAGGTGATGAAGGGATACCTTCGGGGTCGGCCAACTCTGCAGCGCGCCTATTTGCTGATCGACAGCCGTCATGGAATCAAAGAAAACGACATTGAAATGATGAAAATGCTGGACGAGGTTGCCTTGTCTTACCAGATCATCTTGACCAAATTTGATAAATTAAAAATATCAGAACAGAATGCCGTTTATGAAAAAACACAAGCACAGGTCAAAGAACATCCAGCAGCCCATCCGGTTGTTATAGCGACAAGCTCTGCCACCGGTCATGGGATGGGTGCCCTTCGACGCGAGATTGCGCATTTTGCCCAAAAACCTGCAGCAGAATAATCCACGGTTCTTTCCATGACGACAGCGAAACTTATCGACGGTTATGCGATTGCCGAAAATTTGCGGGCGCAAATCCGATTAGATGTTGATGTTTTCAGGGATCGATTGGGGGTGGCGCCAGGATTGGATGTTATTCTGGTTGGTGACCAAGCCCCCAGTCAAATCTATGTTCGAAACAAACAAACAGCTTGCGCCACTGTTGGGATACGATCGACGGTGCATCGCTTGCCTGGTGATGTGGACGAACTGGAATTGATTGCCCTTATTAAACGACTGAATGTGGCAACGGGTGTTCATGGGATTTTGATTCAGTTACCACTGCCGCCCCATCTTGATACCCAAAAAATTCTGGAAGTAATTAATCCTCTAAAAGATGTTGATGGGCTGCATCCTTATAACCTGGGTCGATTGATCGCGGGTCAGCCTGTATTGACGCCCTGCACACCCCAGGGGTGTATGCATTTGATTTGCTCTGTCTTGCCGAGCCTGAGTGGCATGCGCGCGACCATCGTTGGGCGATCGGTGCTGGTTGGAAAGCCCCTGATGATTATGCTGATGAATGCGGATGCAACCGTTACCATGGCGCATTCCAGGACGTGTGACCTGATGCAGGTTTGCGCCCAATCCGACGTCCTGGTTTGTGCGATCGGAAGCCCTGGTTTCATCACGGCTGATTATATTAAGCCCGGTGCTGTTGTGATTGATGTTGGGATCAATCGAGTCCAGCAAACAACCGGGGAACATATCATCCGGGGCGATGTGGATTTTAGCGGTGCGCTTACAAAGGCTGGGTTCATAACCCCGGTGCCACGGGGCGTTGGCCCCATGACGATTGGCTACTTGTTGGTGAACACGATCAAGGCTGCGCAGTTGCAGGTGGGATGAGTATTTCGTAATAATACTCATCAACTGTCTGTATTTATTCGTAATGAGTCCACATCCGAATAATTTTGACAGCTTTTTCATTTTCGTAAACTTGATAAACAAGCCGATGCTGTATGGTAATGCGACGATAATAAGCCCCGGCCAAATCACCAACAAGTTTTTCATAGGGAGGATAATTATGAAAGGGATCCTTGGTCAGCCTTTCCAACACGGTTTCCACTTTTTCTTTCAAGCCAGCCTGCTTTATTTTTTGCGCATCTTTTTGAGCCTGCCTTGTAAAATACAGCGTATAGATCATGACCAGTTTAGCGATGTATCTGATTTTTCTAAAGGTTCCCTTATCCCTTGATAAATTGAGTCACGCATCCCAGGGATAGAGAGCAAATGAATCGTTTCCTGCAACGAACGCCAATCATCCTCCGCAACTAAAACGACGCTGTGGCGCTTACCTTTTATAAGGGTAGGTTCATGATTGATGTTGGTTTCGTCTATTAATCTATAAAAATTAGCCCGGGCTTCGCTGGCTGTCAAAATTGCCATTCAATTTTTCCTTATCATTCGCCTTATGCGACAACAATAACGTACGCTTATACGTACGTCAACTTTTTTAAGAGCCTGAGCAGGGAATAATATTGTCCCAAGCCTTATAAGTATAGTACTGTTAGAATCATTTTTACATTTACACAAAATACCTTTGAGCATACACAGATGAGCGTTTTTAGTTTTTTCCAAGACTCTATTCATAAAATTGTTAATCAGTTGGCAGAACAAGAAGGGTGGGCACTTCCCAGTGATTTAAAAAAATTCATGGTTGAACCAACGCGCGACCCCGTTCATGGTGATATCGCAACGAACGTTGGCATGGTGCTGGCCAAACCTCTGGGGATTAATCCACGCGAATTGGCGCAAAAAATTGCCCAAAAACTGGGTGCCCTGGACTGTGTTGAAAAAACTGACGTGGCGGGCCCTGGATTTATCAATTTAAAGCTGACGGATTCTTTTTGGCATGACCAGCTTTGGGAATTGCTTGATCAAGGTCTGAATTACGGGGATTCGACCATCGGTCAGGGGCAAAAACTGAATGTGGAATTTGTTTCTGTAAATCCAACCGGCCCCCTGCATACAGGTCATGGCAGAAATGCTGTTTTGGGGGATGCAATTGCATCCTTATTGCAAAAGGTTGGGTATGACGTTTTTCGGGAATACTATGTCAATGATGCCGGGGGTCAGATTAATGCCCTGGCGCGGTCTGTACACCTGCGGTATCAAGAAGCATTGGGCCATGAAATATCCCCATCGTCATTCACAGAAGGCATGTATGGCGGCGATTACCTGGTTCCCCTTGGAAAAGCCCTGGCGGAAAAATATGGCTCCCAATGGCTTGATTGTCCGGAATCAGAATGGCTAGAAATCTTCCGTATCTATTCTGTTGATGCCATGATGAAAGATATTCGATCTGACTTGGCATCCCTTGGGGTTTGTATGGATATCTATACATCCGAACGGGAATTGGTCAAGGCTGGTTTGATTGAGGAAACCTTAAAAATCCTCGAGGAACAAGGCGATGTGTATAAAGGTGTGCTAACCCCCCCAAAGGGTTTCGTTGTGGATGATTGGGAAGAACGCCCCCAAACCCTTTTTCGGGCAACAACATACGGGGACGATATCGATCGCCCATTGTGCAAATCAGATGGATCGTGGACTTATTTTGCAGGGGATATTGCTTACCATGTCGATAAGGTCCGCCGTGGTTTTTACCACATGGTTAACGTAATGGGGGCCGATCACAGTGGATATGTTAAGCGTCAGCTGGCCGCCGTCAAGGCTGCAACCCAAGGGGCGGGTAATCTAGAGATTAAAATCTGCCAGATGGTTAATTTTTTGGATAATGGCGTTCCGGTGCGTATGTCAAAAAGGGCCGGCGTTTTTATCACGATCAGCGATGTTATCGACCGTGTTGGCAAGGATGCCACGCGATTCATGATGATCTCAAGACACCAAGATATGCCCGTTGATTTTGATTTTGTAAAAGTGTTAGAGGAATCAAAAGATAACCCAATTTTTTACATACAATATGCACATGCGCGGATTTGTTCTGTTCTAAGGCATTCCAAGACTGTGTTTCCGGATCTTGATTTGACTGACATAAATGCGGCCCCGCTGAAAATCTTGACCGACGACAGTGAACTGTCCATGATCAGAATACTAGCAGATTGGCCACGACAGGTTGAATTGGCCGCACAGGTTAGGGAACCCCACCGTGTGGCAACTTTTTTGCATGATGTGGCATCACAATTCCATTCCCTGTGGAATAAGGGAAAGGATAACACGCACTTGCGATTCATAGACCCGTCCGACCAAGAAGCAACAAAAGCAAGGCTTGCCCTTATCACTGGGGTGAAATCAGTAATAGCCGGTGGTTTGACGCTGTTGGGCATTAAGCCAGTAGAGGAGATGAGATAATGACACATTCTAAAATACATTCTGGGGCAAATGGCGGGTCACGATTTATTTTCGGTGGTCGCAAAAACAACAACTCTGCAGCGCACAATCAGCGGGATAACGAAATTTATCTGAACAAAGGGATGGCGCATCATGGCAACGCGGAACGTGATCTTTATCGCAACAGCAACCATCATCCCTATAGGGACCAAGATGATTCACGCCTGGGCGAACCAAGATTGGGAGAGCCAAGATTGGGAGAACCAAGGCTATCCATCCGACCAACAGACAGGGAATCGATAGACCCCTTTGATCATTACCAAGGTTTTCGCCCAGGATTTCGCAAAGAATTTAACCCTGAATTTGCCCCTGAATTTGCTCCTGGTTTTAATCAAGAATCCGAACGTGCCCCGCAAAGAAGCGAGGAATTTTTTTCCCCACAATTGTCACCTCAGCTGTCGCCCCATAGGCATGCACATGCTAATCCCATCGGGCATCGCGACGATTTTCATCCATTGCGTCTTTATGATCAAAAACAACACAATAATAAAGAAGACCTAAAAACACTTTCATTTTGGCAAGAGGACGATGCCCTGCCAGAAGATACTCAGGAAGAATGGTCCGAACGATCGTCGCCATTAAAGTTTGTTCTGACCATATCGGGATTGGTCGTGTTCGCAAGCATCGCGTGGTTTTCTTACCGGTGGGCCAGTCAACCCAGCACAGACAGCATTCCCTTGATTCAGGCAGAACAAGGCCCCTTTAAGGTAAAGCCAGAAAGCCCAGGCGGAACGAATGTCCCACACCAAGATATGCTGGTATACAGGCGATGGGAACCAAATTCGGGGACCCAGGTGGAACAATTATTACCGCCAGATCAACAATCAACCGTTATGCCGGCGCCGATGCCTATGCAGGCACAGCAATATCCGACGTATGACCCTCAGCAGCAAACTGCCCAACCTGGGTATGCTCAGCCAGGATATAATCAACCGGAATATGCCCCGCAGCCCTATGCCACAAATGTTGCCCCAGGAGGAGGTTACCAGCAGCAACCCATGATGCCCCCTCCAGCGATGTTACCTTATAATGGGCAACAGCCGATGCCCTATGGATATGGGGTAATAGTGCCTGGACAACAGCCCATCCAGCAGCAACAAATCCAACAGCCCATTCCGCAGCAACCCATGATGCAGGCAACCATTCCTCCTGTGCCAGCGGCGGACACCGTTCAACAAGTCCAGGCAGAAAAACCAAAAGCAGTTCCAGGATTCTATATCCAAATGAGCACACTTGAAACCGAAACCCTTGCCAAGGCGGAATCCAACAAGCTTCGTAAAAAACACGCCAATGAACTTATGGATTGTGAATTGGTTATCCGCCCGCAAGCAACCAATTCCGGAAAGGAAGCGTATGGTGTTTTGGCCGGACCCTTTCCATCACGAAATGAGGCTGCGCGGAAATGTAGCAAAATGGGGAACAGCTGCCGCGTAACACAAATGCCATAAAGTTTTGGGATATCTTCTTGCGGTCTTTTAGCAAACATGCCATATATACTCTAAATTCACAGGAATGAGAGATATGTAAATGGATTGTATTCCGCAAGAAGGGCCCGTTTCTAACGAAACATTAGATGCGCAACCCCGGCATCCACTGACCGACAAAGTATTTTTCCTATCTACAATCCTAGAGGAACTTGTCGGGGCCATTGAATCCCTTGTTGGATTTGAGGAGGCCGCGGGATTAATGCACATCGTTGGGCACAATATTGCCGAAAAAGTACACCCTCATTCAGAAGAAGGGCACCTCTTGACGGCCGATCAGGCGCTTTCCATTTTTAATGACTGTATGAAAGCAAAGGGTGGGGAGGCTTATTTGCTTTCACCAGATCCAGATAAAAGGGTGATAAAAATCAAAGAGTGCCTTTTTGGAAAGGAACATGTTAAGAATCACCCTTCACTTTGCAAACTAACAACCAGCATTCTTGGCAGGTTTATTGCCCAAAACCATGGATACAGCCGAATAGAAATCAAAGAAACGATTGCCCAGGGCTGCGCGGAATGCCATATAAATATTGATCTTAAGCCAAGTTCCGATACTGAAAGCAGCCATGGCATTGAATTCTTTGGGGACGCATTTCTGTTTGATGGATCCAAATAATGATAAAGGAAAGACTCGAGCTTTTTCATTCCCTTTATGATCCGATCGAACGATTTATCATCATAGTCGATAAAATGGGTTCCATCGTTGCCGCCAACAAACTCGCCATTCAAAAATTACAAAAAAGCGAAGATGACCTTCTGAAAACGGAGCTTCATCAATTGGCGATTACCAGCCAAAAGGAAATACAGGCCTACCTTAGGGTGTGTTACAGCACGACACAATTCGTTCCCGGAACATTGATTCTAAAATACGATAACGACAAAACGCTGGACCTTAGGACCTATGGAAATCGATATAAATTTCCTAAAGCAAAAGATACCCCAGATGCCAACCAAGATAATCAATCCTATGTTATCATCCGGGCCATCAAAAAGCAGGACGCTATTTCTTCATATGCTTTTCTTAGGGAAAAACTGAACAACGAAACATCAGAAAAAATAAAAAAATACAACCTTGTTCAGCAAAAAAAATTAGCTGCTGTTAATGATACTCTCCTTCAAAAAAACGAAACTCATGAATTTACCGAATACTGCAAAACATGGTTTCTGAGTCGACTGTTACAAGATTTTCACCTTCCTATTAATAAGATCTACGAACGCTGCAAAGAACTTTCTCGGTTGACTGGGTCCGATTCTTCCTCGGTAACCAACAATTTTGAATCCTTATATGGATATATCAAGGAAATTTTGGCGCTTGTCGGAACAATGGAGGAAACCCTTAAGGATGAGAAAGCCCCCATCATTATCGAAGAAAGCATTGATCTACAAGAAGCCGCTGCGGATGTTGTTCATTCATTTTGCGCAGAACATGGGATCAAAGAAGATGACATAGAGCTGGTGGATCATCCTAATTTTCCATGGCTTCGTGCCAATAAAAAAATAATTCAAAAAATCATCACGATGTGCCTTGGTTGCCTGCAGGACCTAAGGATGCCTGGCATGCCATTAGCCATAGAATTCCGCCTTTCTTCCAGTGGAAAGGGGGTCATTTCCCTGTCCATGGGGGAAAGCCAATCATCGATATCATATTTGCAAAGCCATAATGAAAGCATCCTGACCAAAAACTATGAAACAAAAATGGACAAAAAAATAAATTCAGCGCTGTTGCTCAGTAAAAAACTGATGGCCGCCCATGGTGGCAAACTTATTTGCAGCGTTCAACGCGACCAGGGGGCATCCATTAGCCTGATATTTCCGGAGGATCGGTTAATAGGGGTTTCCTGCCCAATCAATCGTTCGGGTTTTGGGGAAAGTCATTTTGACATGGCCCGGGCTACCAATTAATTGTTGTTAGGGGCCCGTCATTCGTTTCCAACATTTTCCTTGGAATTCAAAAGCCTAAAACAAAATTGGCATTCATGCCCGCTGTTGCTTGTTTTTATCATATCCCTATTGTCTTTTTCGGCAGAACAACAAACGGGACTGGTCGTCCCCCCGTGGTTTACGCCAACGGTATTCATATTTTATTCGTGGATCGCCATGAATACATTCCACAGTGCATTAACAGTGGATTTCATCGATGGCAGCCTTGATTGGTTAGTCAGCCAAAAAATGGCACCATGTACGTATTTTATGGGAAAAATGGCGGCGTTTTTAATAACGATTATATGTCCGGCCCTTGTCACTGTCCTTGGTATTTCTTTAATCGTGCCCGTCCTAAACAGCCCTATCGCGACCTGCCTTGCACTGTTTTTGAGTGCCATACAAATCACAGCTTTGTCGGCTGCTTTATCGATAACGCCCCCCTTTCAAAAAGACGATGGGGCCAAAATTACCCTGCCTCTGTCGTTATTGCCGCTGCAGATACCCGCGCTTTTGCTTGTGATACACGTGGATCAGGCGGCTGAAAAACTGCCAGCACTATGCATCCTTTCGGGTCTTTGTCTTTTTAGTACGGCGATCGGCCTTGTTGCGTTTAATTATTCCATGTGTGCGGCGACAACTAGAATTCCCTTCTAACGACAACTAGAATTCCCTCTTTTTACGGGCATTAAAATAGCCTTAAGAACCAGTTAAAGTGACGTTTTTAAGCGTTGATGAAAACTGGAGCAAAAAGGTTTGACCGTTA
>JAPLOP010000029.1 GCA_026400645.1 Alphaproteobacteria bacterium
ATAAGACGGTATCGATTCTGGGTAAGACCGACAGAGGTGTTATGGCCCATTATTGAATCGGGAGCCGGATGCCTTAATTGGGCAAGTCCGGTTCTGAGGAGGGGGGAAGCTTGAGTGATTGGCTTCCTCTACTCAACTAGGTTTTAAGGAAAAGGGCTCAGAAAAATTCTGGGCCCTTTTGTCATTACACTCAAATAGTCTTTAAAAATTCCCCATGACCCATCCAATTTTTCTTGAAATTCCTTATAGTGATCCTGTTAACCTTTTTGCTCCTCTGGCGCATGACAAGGGGGCGTTGTTCTTTGATTCTGTCCCGGCAGGGGATCTGGAATGGCCAAAGGGTACAGGGCAATACAGTTTTTTTGCAACAGACCCCGTTTATACGCTGAGCAGTAAAAATGGGGATATCGACTTTCAGGGCGATGGTGTGCGTGGGGATCCCTTTTCGATCCTCCAGCAAAGCTTGAAAAACTTTTCGATCGACCATTTGCCAGATTTGCCACCGTGGCAGGGTGGGGTTGGGGGATTTTTTTCCTATGACCTTTGTCATCATTTGGAAAAACTGCCTAAAGCCAAAATCGATGATATGAATTTTCCTGATTTAATGCTGGGCTATTATGATGTTGTTGTGGCCTTTGATCACATCCAACAAAAAGCCTGGATTATTTCAACGGGGTACCCAGAAATGGATCCGGCGCGTCGCTTGGCCCGGGCCCAGCAACGGTTAGGGGTGCTTCATAGTCGTTTGAGGCCGAAGAAGGTTTTGGATCATGGGCCAGTTCTATCCAATCTATCCTGCAATTTTGAGCAAGAATCCTATCAAAAGATCATCCAAAAAGGGATCGATTATATCTATGATGGCGATATTTTTCAGGTTAATTTATCGCGACGCCTAAAAGGCAAGCTACCGGATGGGTGCGATTTATTCCGACTGTATTGCCGTTTGCGGGCATTAAATCCAGCGCCTTTTTCTGCTTATTATAATTGTGATCCGGTTTATATTTTGTCATCCTCCCCTGAACGGTTTTTGTCCTTGCAGGGCCAGCATATCGAAACGCGCCCGATCAAGGGTACGGCACGACGTCCAGCCAACCCATCGGAAAACAGGGCAGATGATCAGCATTGCTTGGATGTGCTTCGTCACAGCGCAAAAGATCAGTCGGAAAATATCATGATTGTGGATCTGTTGCGGAACGACCTTTCCCGTGTGTGTTTGCCCCATACCGTTAAAACGCCAGCTTTGTTGGAAATTGAAACTTATGCAACGGTCCATCATCTTGTCTCCACCGTTACGGGGACGTTAAGGCCAGATTGTGATGCGATTGATCTGTTGCGCGCAACTTTTCCCGGGGGGTCGATTACGGGTGCCCCAAAAATCAGGGCGATGGAAATTATTGCGGAACTGGAGCCAACGGCCCGGGGGCCTTATTGTGGGGCGATTGGATATATTGGATTTGATGGATTTATGGACACAAATATTGCGATTCGGACGATTGCTGTTAATGGACGGGATGTTTGTTTTCAAACGGGCGGGGGGATTGTTGCTGATTCTGATCCCTTGGCTGAATACGAGGAAACAATCACAAAGGCTGCCGCGTTGAGCAGGGTGCTGTGTGGGGTGTGACGCGTTTCGCGCGTCGGGGCGGATGGCGGATGGGGTGGGATTCGAACCCACGAAGGAGTTCCCCCCTTGCCGGTTTTCAAGACCGGTGCCTTCAACCGCTCGGCCACCCATCCATTTTTAGTCCTTGAAAACTGTGTCTATAGTGGCTGAATTTTCACAAAACGGCAAGCTTAATTTTTAATTTTGTGGGGGGGTTGTCGCAGCAAGGGCATCAACAGTCCAGCCAGAATCCATAAAACGGCCAACCACCACGTTTGCCAAAAGCCCAAATTCACAAAGGCAATAACGCTGCTTGTGGTAAGGAGCCCCATCGGAACTGCCAGGGCCATACCTCTGAACGGTAGCAACGCTTGCAGCAGTCGAACAATGAGCAGGGTTCCAAGGAGCGCCCCAATCACACCCAGCTCCAGCCACCATTGCAGGGGGGCATTGTGGGGGTGTATGGGGATTTCCCTTGAGTTGATGATGATTTCTTGGTCCGCGTGGTCAATCATCGGCCATTTTTTTTGTGCTCCACCCAATTGGTCGTGGCGGGAACTGTCTAATCCATAGCCAAGCATCCAATTATTTTGTATCTTTTCACCAATCGCCTGCCATATATAAAGGCGATGCACATAGCTATAGCTACGCATGTTTTGGTTAATGTCATGAATCCGATCGACGGTTAGGAAAGAATGAACAGCAAAGGGGGTGACCAGGATTGTTATGATGGCCAGAATTTGGGCAGATCTTACGGTGACCTTTGGCATTAAAAAACATAAACCAAAAACAACAAGTCCCACCACTAATCCGACGCTGGTGGAATCGCAATCGATAAGGGAAAAGATCAGAAAAGCCGCCCCTAAAAATAATGTTATGCTTGCCGCCGATCTAAGCCACAAGATGCACAACCATGCTGACAGGGAAATCGCTAACCCAAGGGGGATAAATGCTTTTGCCGATGATTTTTGCCAAAGATTCTGCCAGGGATTTCCCAAAATATAGTCAATCCCCAGGAAAACAAAAGACGTGATGACTCCTAAAAAAAGCCAGCGCAAAATTTTTGAATGCTCGGTTTCAGAATAATCCTTAAGAAGCGAACACCACCCAATACCAAAACCCCAAATCAGCAGCAATCTAAATGAAAGCGCCAGGGATTCCAGTGAGCCCAAGGACCAAATGGAGCTTATCCCCCCCCAAAGAATTAGGCCTAAGATCGCAAGGGAAATAGGGGATTTAATATCAGAGGATGTAATGGAACCCGTTAAAAGGCCAACCATTCCCCCCAGTGCCAAAAGCCAAATCGCACTTCTTGGGATAAAAAATGCCATGGGGCACAACAAAAAAACGATGACCGAGGCCGTAGCAAGGCGATGCTGGTGAATACGCTGAATCATCGGCTCATGCCCAATATAATCTCCCACGATTCTGCATCAATGGGCATAACCGAAAGACGAGACTGCCGCACAAGGGCAAGGGACTGCAGTTGTGGATGGGATTTTATTTGTGTTAGACTCACAGGATTAACCAATTCTTTAACATACTCTATACCTACCATGCCAAATCGTCCCGTAGGATCAGTTGGATCCGGATGATAAGTTTCAATAACTTTAACAATTCCAACTACTTTTCTATCATACATCGAATGGTAAAAAAAACATAAATCGCCAATTTCCATCGCCTTTAGGTTATTGGATGCCTGATAATTGCGCACACCATCCCAATGGGTTGTCCGCCTTGTTTTTTGTTGTTCCCACGACCATGTCGATGGTTCCGTTTTAATGAGCCAATAATTCATAAGTATTTAATTCGTAAGCATTTGAGTGGTAAAAACCTAGTCATTTTCCCATTCAGATTGGTTGAGCAAAAGCGACTGTATGGCATCGTCTACGGCCTTGCCCTGATACAAAATATCATACACGGCCTGACAAATAGGCATGCGTACATTTTTGAGGGCTGCCAGGTGGTGAACGGCTTCCGCTGTGTAGACACCCTCTGCTACCGTGTGGCGGGAATCCATAATTTCTTTTAGGGATTTCCCGTCCCCAAGGGCCAAGCCCAGCGCCATATTCCGCGATTGCAAACTGGAACATGTCAGTATCAAATCACCGACGGCCGAAAGCCCCAGAAATGTCTCGCTCTTTCCACCAAGGGCAACCCCAAGGCGCCGCATTTCGGCAAGGCCTCGCGTGATAAAGGCTGCATTTATATTGTTGCCCATTTGACGCGCGACAACAATTCCACTGGCAATGGCCAGGACATTTTTAACGGCCCCGCCAACCTGAACCCCGATGGGATCGTCGCTTGTATAAATACGAAGCGATGGCGTCCTAAGGGATTTTGCGAGGTCTTCAATAATGCAAACAGATGACGAAGCCAACGTTGCAGCAGCGGGCAAACCCTTTGCCACTTCGATTGCAAAATTTGGACCTGATAAAACGGCCAGTGGGTTGGTTTGGAAAATTTTCCCCAATACGGATGTTAAAAGCGAATCTTTGGTAACGGGGCTGATCGTGCAGTCAATCCCCTTAGAGCAAATAACGATGACGGTGTGTGGGGATATAAATTCTTGGATTTTCAATCCCATGGTCCGTGAATATTGTGCCGGAACTACCCACAAAATAATATCCATATCAGAAAGGAGCGCATAATCCACGCTAACCTGCAACGATTCAGGCAATGCAATATCGGGCAGATATTTTTTATTTTCCCGGTCGGCGTTCAGTTCGTTTGATTCTTCGGCGAAGCTTGGAAACAGTGTGACGTGATTTTTGCCCCTTGCCATAGCAACAGCCAAAGCTGTTCCCCATGCACCAGCGCCAAAGACGGCAATTTTTTTAGTTTTCATTTTGTATCCAATTCATTTCCCATAAGATCACACAAGGGCCATCGCGGGCGCGGCGCAAACGACAGATCATCAACCAATCCTAATCGCATTCGCTCTAACCCTGCCCAGGCAATCATTGCGGCATTATCTGTGCACAGCCGAAGGGGTGGCGCCAAAAATGCCAATCCATGTTGATCACAAACAGTTTGTAACCGATTTCGGATTGTTTGATTTGCGGCGACTCCTCCGGCTACTACGAATGATTTTACAGATGCTGGTATCATTTGAATAGCATTATTGGCTTTTTCTGCCAAAGATTCCGCAACTGTGTGTTGAAAGCAGGCTGAGATATCGGCAGCCATTTGTTCGGAAAGGGGTTGGCTTTTTTGGATCAACAAGCGTGTGGCCGTTTTAAGACCAGAAAAGGATAGATCGCATCCAACCCGGCCAGACAGGGGGCGCGGCAAATCGAATCGATTGGGGTCGCCCAATTTTGCGCACTGTTCAAGGGCTGGCCCCCCAGGGTAATCAAGTCCCATCAGTTTTGCAATTTTATCAAATGCCTCGCCTGCGGCATCGTCGATAGTCCGTCCCAAAACATGATAGCGACCAAGTCCGGATACCAAAACAAATTGGCAATGACCGCCCGATGCCAATAACAATAAATAAGGGAATAGTAGGTCGTGCGTCAAACGTATGGTTAAGGCGTGCCCCTCTAGGTGGTTAATCGCCAGGAGTGGTTTGTTCAGGGCAATCGCCATTGCTTTGGCTGCCATGATCCCGACCAAAACACCGCCGATTAATCCAGGACCCCCTGTAACGGCAATGGCATTAATCTGATCAAGCGATATGTTCGATTCGGTCAAGGCTTGTTGAATGATTTTGGGTAGATAATTCAGGTGTGCCCGCGCTGCGATTTCGGGGACGACCCCGCCATAGGGTTCGTGTTCCTCGATTTGCGACAGGATCACGTTTGATAGGATGCGGTCCGATGGGGCAGCGCTGCCTTGTACAACAGCGGCTGCCGTTTCATCGCAACTGGTTTCAATGCCAAGAATTTTCATGGGGATTTTTTAGAAAGGAAGCAGGGTTATGGAGTCTTTTTGTTGGGCGAATTCCCTCAACCGTTGAACTGTTTCGCCCTTACCCAGCACATCCATCATGTCAAACAAACTTGGCGAGGTGGTGCGACCGGTTAGCGCGATCCGCAATGGTTGTGCCAAATCACCCAGCTTTATTCCCAGGGTCACTGCCGTTGATTTAATCATGTCGGCGATGGCATTATGGGTAAAAGGATCCAGGCCCAAAAGATTCTGAATAACAACAGTCACAAAGTCCCGATTTTGGGCTGTATTGAATTTTTCCGCTTTTTCGTCCCGGGGCAGCACACAAAAGTAAACCAAGCTATTGTCAGCTAATTCCAGCAACGTTTTTGCCCGTTCCTTGAGGCCATTCATTCCATTCAGTAGAACCCTTTTTTGTTCAGGTGTTAAGGAGATTCCATGTTCTTTGATCAGGATCGGTTCCAACAAATCCACCAATCGCGCATTATCACAGGTCCGAATATAGTGCGCATTGAGGTTTGTCAATTTTGCCAGATCAAATCGTGCCGCAGACCGCCCAATTGCTGGCAAGTCAAACCATTCAATTGCTTGTTCCATGCTGATAATTTCGGCATCGCCATGACCCCATCCCAATCGTAATAAATAATTACACATCGCTTCGGGCAAAAAGCCCATATCACGATACGTTTCGGCCCCAAGCGCCCCATGACGTTTCGATAATTTGGCGCCATCTGGTCCATGAATCAGGGGGATGTGGGCAAATTCCGGAACCATCCACTCGCATGCCATGTAAAGATGCATCTGGCGGAACGTATTGGTTAGATGGTCATCTCCGCGGATAATATGGGTGATCCCCATATCGTGATCATCCACAACAACCGACAGCATATATGTTGGCGTTCCATCGGCCCGCAACAGAACCATGTCATCAAGCTGGCTGTTATCCAAGCGAACGATTCCCTGGACGTGGTCATTTAAAATCGTTTCCCCATCATGTGGGGCCTTGAATCGCACAACGGGCGCGATACCCTGGGGGGCATCCGCCGGATTTCGGTCACGCCAATGGCCGTTATATCGGGGGGGGAGTCCGTTGGCCCGTGCATCCTCGCGCATTTGGTCCAGCTCAGCCGGGGAACAATAGCAATGATACGCCTTTCCATCGGCCAGCAATTGATTGGCAACCTCCGCATGGCGTGCCGCCCGTGAAAATTGAAAAACGGGTTCATCGTCCCAATCCAGACCAAGCCACCGAAGGCTATCAAAGATCGCCTCGACGGCTTCGGGTGTTGATCGGGCGCGGTCGGTGTCTTCTATCCTCAGAAAAAACTTACCCTGATTATGCCGCGCAAACAACCAATTGAACAGGGCTGTGCGCGCCCCACCGATATGCAGATACCCTGTGGGCGAGGGGGCAAAACGTACGATTATGGGATGGGACATTATTGAACGGTCTCTTTATATCCGGCTTTACTTAAAATATAATTCGTCCATTTCTCTTCTGTTTTTGTCCATTTCTCTTCTGTCCTTGCCCATTTTTCATCCAACCTGTTCCAGCGTTCCTCGGATCTCGCCAGTCTTTCATCGAGCCTTCTATCCAGCTCTGCCCATCTGTCCTCGGACCTTCTGACATCCTCTCGGTGAACGGCATCCATTCTTTCCATGCTGGCCCTAAATTCAACCCGATTGTTTTTCATATCTTCGTCAAGGCGCTTGATATTTTCTTTCGTATCCCTGTGAAAGGCGTACGTCATTCCAGCTAGTGTGAAAATAATTGTTAATGTTTGAAACCAGTCCATTGACGACTCCATCCTTTTTGACTTTACTGTAGATTATATAGAATTAAATTCACATAAGTCAAGCCAGATCTATGGTTTCATGAATTCTGATAATCTTATAGCATGGGGTGTCATTTGTTGCCAATGATTTCGGGTTGACTCACAAATTACCAACGAGCAGGTAGTAAAACCATAAAAATTCGTGCCCATGGATATATTTTGGGCAAATTGGTGAACTGCTGGATTGTGCCCAATGATCATTGCAATTTCATACTGCTGCGGAATGGTGCGTACTTTTTGCCACAGCGCTTCGTAACTTGCAAGATACAAATCATCATCATAGTCGATTTTTGTTGTGCTGGGGAGAAGGGGGCGAATCCCCTCTAATGTTTGTCGTGTTCGCTTTGCATTTGAGCACATCACAAGTTCAACACCTGCTAGTTGCGTCTTTAATTGAGACCGGATGGATTCCAATTCATGCATTCCAGCCATCGTGATCGCTCTGTCCCTGTCGTTTTTTCCGAACTGCTCTAGCTGAGCCTGAGCATGGCGCATAAGAATAAGACGCTTCATAAATTATGATGCCTGTATAAGGTTTATTAACGAATCACCCATTACACTTAATGCTAGAGCAACAATTTTTTCAAAGCAAGACATTGTGTCTGATTTAAATGATAAAGATATAAAGAACAAAATCGCGTGGCTTCAGCTTATCCGAACGACAGGCATTGGTCCGCTAAAATTTTGGCAGCTCATCAAAAAACATGGATCCGTTAATAATGCCCTTGAGGCTTTGGACAATTGCTGCCCGTACGATGTGGCCCTGGCAGAATATAAAAAACACACTCAACGGTCTTATGGGTTGTTGGCTGCGTTTGAAAAAGAATTTCCCCAAATCTTAAGGAAACTGCCCGATTGCCCGCCCGTGATCAGTGTTTGCGGTGATGTGGGTCTGCTCAATAAAGCAGCCTTGGCGATCGTTGGGGCCCGAAATGCATCTTTATCGGGGCGGCAATTCAGCGAAAAAATCGCTAGGGATTTGGGGGCTGCAGGCTGGGTTATTGTATCCGGGTTGGCCCGTGGTATTGATGATTATGCACATCGCGGATCTTTGGCATCGGGGACTGTTGCTGTGGTGGCCGGCGGGATCGATCAAATTTATCCGCCGGAGCATAAGCAGCTTTATGAGGCGATTTCAAAGCAGGGGATCATTATTTCAGAAATGCCATTTGGAATGCCGCCTGCTGCCTATTTGTTTCCACGAAGGAATCGAATTATTGCGGCCCTTTCCCATGGTGTTGTCGTGATAGAGGCTGCAATGGGATCAGGATCATTAATTACCGCACAATATGCATCCGAACAGGGGACCGAAGTATTTGCCGTTCCGGGTTCACCATTGGATCCGCGTAGTCGTGGATGTAATTACCTTTTGAAACAGGGGGCCGTTGTTACCGAAAGTGTCCAGGATGTCTTGAATGCGATCACCGTTGTGCCCCAGGGCGAGGATGATGGATCAACAGGCCCACAAAAAACGGTGGCATTTTTATCCCGGGAAAAGGAGGTTATTCCCCCGCACGAATTTAAGCTTCGGCTTTTGGCGGACCTTGGAACTGTCCCTATTTCGGTTGAGAGTTTACTGAGTCAATACGATTGCCCGCTGCCGCATCTTTTGGGTATTTTGACAGAACTTGAAATGAATGGTCAGATTCAATGGCATTCTGGGAGCATGATTTCTTTGGTTCAGGACCTGTCCCCAGGTTGACGGGCCCAAGCAGTGATGATTCCTGCCATAGTAAACAGGATGATATTATCGTTCAGATCGCCTGATTTTAGGGCATTGAGTGTGGCAAAGAAAAGCAGAATGACGCAGGATATCGATAAAGAGGATTGATGTTTTGGTGCAAATGAGATGGTTTTTAAGACCGAAATCCCAAATGCCAGCCCCAAAATGCCGCCGATAATGCCCGTTTCAGCCAAAACTTCCAGTGCAATGTTATGGGGATGTTGCCATGGCAGATCGCCCAAATTGCGATAGATTGGCCACCCCCCTAGCCCTAATCCTATAAATGGGTGTTCGGTGAAGGCCAAAAGGGCGGAACGATAATAGTCAAATCGTGTAGACAGCGGTTCATCAGCGTGTGTCGGGTCAAATACGGGTAAAAAGCGGATCCAGAATTGACATAATTCCGTTTGAGAAAGCCAGCTAAACAGGATGTAAGTCACAATTGATATCGCCAGAAAATGAAATAAATGACGGCGATATAGGGGGCTGTCGGGGCCCACAACCCCATTGCCATAAAAAAGAACCAGAGACAAAAATGCCGCCAGGACAGGGCCGCGTCCACCCAAATGAAATTGGATGGTGCAAAATGTCCCACACAGGAACATTAATATCCAATACAGGGGGTGGCGACCTTGTCTCAGCTGAAAAAAAGACATCACCATCAGCAACAAAAATCCAATTCCGATAGTCTGCCCTGCAACCAAATAGTTATTTCCCAGCACATCCCCCATTTTTCCGTGCGTTAAAAACGACAGTCGATAGGCTTCCCCCTGTACAAAAAATGAAAACAGGATAATGATCCAAAGGAAACGTTCCAACCGCTTTGGATCGCGGCCGGTGATCAGATGGCCAATAAAAAAAGCAGGTAGCGTATAGACCAAAAAACAAAGAGCTTTGCTGGTTGTGTAAAAGGAGGATGGCGCCCAAATTGTGCTGAGGATGATCCATGTGCTAAAAAGCAAAAAGGTAACCGTGCTTTGGTTGAAAAATTTTCCTTTGGTCGTTTTCCGGTAAAGAATAGCAGTATAGGGGATCAAGATTACAGCTAACAAAAGCGTTACATCGGGGGATAAAAAAACAGAGTGCGCATTCTTATATTGCGATGAAAACAAGAATAAAATGAAAAGGATTTCAATCACTGTATTTGCCGATAAGCGTTTTTTCTGGATTGCAATGGCGCAAAAATAGCCACGACAATCCAGGATAAGTATTGAGGTTATACTAGGAAAGGCGACTCAATCTTGTGAGGGGCTTCATAACAGTTTCTTTTAGCCAATCTTTGACCGCCCGAAGTACACCAAGCTCCTGTTGGGCGTTTCTATAAGCCTGAAGAGCCACCTGGTTCTTTCTATGATAGTCACTGAGTTTCTTTGCTTGTTCCACTTCGTTTTCTTCTGAAGCGGCCGAATCATAGTCCGCGTTGATTAAATGCAATCGTAAGGAAGCCTGCTGAACGGCCGCGTTGGCTCCGTCATAGAAAATTGGAAAATTTTTAAACCAATCATTGAGTGTCCTTTGTGTGTCCCCTAGATCTTCGCTACATATGGCACCTCTTAAGATTGATTTGATTGCTTCTTTTTGGCTTGATTGGGGTAGTCTTGTATCTATATTAACAAAATCAAAGAACAATGTTGATGTTAATTTTTCGAATCCGGTGGTGTAACTTACCAAAGATTCGTCCACAAATCGTTGTTGATACATAGGCTGCTGATGCATATAAGGCATCTGGGCTGCCATTTGAGCCGGCAGATTGCTTGGCATAAACAAATGCCAGGGAATGATGGTGTCGGCAATATTTTTAATCACTTGAATGTTTTTGGCTGCGCCTGAATAAAAATTATGAATCTTGTTGGATTCTGCTTGTTTTATTTCAAGGAATTTTTGTCGTGTTTGCGCTGTTTCCAGGAACATCGCAGCCTTATTCATTATGCATTGCTGGTCAAGGCAGGTCCCCCTTTGATCCGTTGGCACCGAACCAATCAGACGAGCAGATCCATCTGTTTGATAGGTTCTTTTGAATTGTGATTGCAAGATGTCAAGTGCTGATTGCTTTCCAGCGATATCATTGTTGAGTTTATTAATTTCTGCCCGGGCCGCATAACATTCCCCAAGGGACCGTGCGGCTATTGCTTCAAAAACCGAATTGAGGGAGCTTATCGTCAAGGGTTCGGATGAATAAGAATCCAAAGATCCTCCATGGGCGACAAGGCTTGTTGATGTGAGGGATGAATTTAAGGTTCCTTTGTGTTCTGCATCCTCTAGAGAGGCTGCTGCTGATGTGCTAGCGCCGTAAGCAATCGGCATCATCTTTGAAATCAAAGAAATACCCATCAAAAGAAAAAGAGTTCGTATTGTGTGGCTCATTATATTTATCCATATGTAAATTTTGTAATGAAGAATAGATAAGACTAAATATCACGTCATGTCAATGTTTTTGCGTCAGAATTTTGATGGATTACTGTGGGATTTCGGGGAAATGGATTATTAATAGCCGATACAAAAAGACAAATTCATAGGATAAAAAAATAAATTAACTCTATATTAATAAACGCAACATACATTCTATACTGAAGAGTTTTCAGTAGAAAAGGTATTTATATGCGCAATATAAGTTATTTAATAAACATTGCCTGTTTATCTTGTTGTGTAATGAACACAAAGACTGCAGATGCCTCTGATTTCGCCCAGGGGAACATGTCCCCAAATCTTCAAATTACGCAGTCTCTTAGGCGCGGAATAGTTCCTGAATTTTCGTCGGGCGTGATAACCTCCCCGAGGGATGCTGTAACCCCCCTGAGGGGTGCTCGAAGTTCTTCTTTGAACTATGGGGCTAGCTCTGTTAGACAAATTCAATTTCCTGCGGTTTCTCAGTCCCATCCTGTTTCTTTTCCTTCTCAATACCGCCAAAGAGCAACGATTGATGGATCGTTATTTTCATCTATGGTTCACGCTTGCGATCATACGATTCCAATCCCCCATCATTCGTTTCAGCAGGCCAATGAAATAAACGCCCCTCCTGTGGAAAATCCTGACATTTTGCCGGTTATCGTATCACCGCCTTCGCTTGCTGTGGATGTAACGGATGTTACCCTGTCCGCTGCTGAGATCTTGCAAGGATTAGGGGATGGAACGCTCACTTTGTTTGCGAGTGAGGATAATATCTCCCCATCAAAGACACCTCAGGCGATATCCATTCAGTCAACTCCACAGAATGCGCATAATGCGACCCCTCGTTTAGTTGAAGAAAAAATTGCAGAATCTGGTGGCTCGCAAAATCCGCCATCAAATTTGCGCATCCTGAGCATTGACGGTGGTGGTGTCAGTGGTATTATGCCAACGACATTCCTTGCCGTATTAGAGGAGAAATTAGGGGGGCCGCTGTCCGATTATTTTGATCTTATTATCGGAAAATCAGCCTCGGCAATTGCTGTAGCAAGCGCCGCCATCGGACACAATCATTCGCAAGCCAGTAATTCCAACAGGAATCCTCAGAATCATTCGTCTATGGCTGATTTATCAAGGATTCTTTTGGCCCATCAGGATGCTGCAGTTGATTCCGCGTGTTTTAGTTTCTGCGGCCTTGGAACATCAAGAAATCCTGCGGAATCATATGAGGCTATGCTGCTCAAGCTCTATGGTGATACGACGTTATTGGCGGATCCCCACACGAACGTTGCGCTTGTTGCGTATGATGACAATCGCAATAAAGCAACTACATTCAATACGTTTGATCGGTCAAAAAATTTTTATATGCGCGATGTGGTCAGGGCCGCATCTGCAGCCCCAAGCCGTTTTCCGTCAGCAGTAATTTATAGTATTCCGGATGCCAATAGCAATTCGGGATATTTTGAGTCGTTAAAAAAGAAAAAGGAGGATGAGTATACATTTTTGGATGGAGGGATTGTTGGTATCAATCCCTCTCTTGACGCTTTAATACTTGTGCGTGAACATTATGACCCGGTAGATCGATACATTTTTGTTTCCCTGGGGAGCGGCGAAAAATTTTCGCTTTTTGATGGGGATATGGCAGTCACCCATAAAGGGGGAGATCTTTCCCGTTGTGACGTGATTTCTGATGGACAGAGTCAAACGATAGAAAAATATATTAAAGCCGATCTCCACAATATAGATCTTCCCGGTGGTAAAATTTTTCAACAATACTATCGATTCCATCTAAAGGCGGATGCGGCTAAAGGCGAAGCGGGTGGCGATCGTGCAGGATTGCTTGTCCACGAGTATTGCGAAGAAAGCATAATTGCCGATCAAATGGATCAGCTGGTTCGGCAGCTCAAGGAACAAAGGACTGAGCCGACTCTTCGGGATCGGAGCGGGACCCTGGTTAATGGCATGCGGTCAATATAATGCCATTTTCACAAATTATTGGTGAGTTTCCTGGAGTGCTTTGTCGGGCTGCGCCCTCCGCGCAAAGATGTCGCGGCGTGCAGCGTAAGAGACGAAGCAATCCAGGATTGTCCTGGATAATGTGGGCATTTTCAGTCTTTCTTACGTCGAGCTGAGGTTAATTATTACAGTATTAATAATAAAAGGAGGAGTTTATGCACAATAAGATCGGTTTATTAAACATTGCTTGCTTGGTTTATGGCCTAACGATTTCAACAACCGCAGTCGCAGCTGGCTCGCATCAGGGAAGCAGTCCCCCTGAAATCAACATTCTGCAGTCCCCTAGGCAGGAGGTGACCTTCCGTGTTGTGTCGGATGCTAATTCCCCTCGGCGACTTATTTTGTCTCCGACACTATCCGGCGGAACTCGTTCCATTAAGCCAATGGACGCAAACATCCTGGATAGGGGTGTTGCTTCTGCTAAAAATATAGCTCAATCCGCGACCGCCTTTAATTTAGCTTATAACCTTGGAACTGCCGATAGTTCCTATCGTCGCACTTTGCCCACTATCCTTCCATATCAAAAAAGCCCGCACTTTGACAGAGAGAGCAATCCGCCCCCTGTGGAGCAATTTTCTTTGTCAGCGGACGATAATACGCCTCCGTCTGATCTGAATGCCATAAGGATTAATCTGTCTGAGGCTGATGCGAAAAATGTGTCTGGCGGCAACCTAACCGTGAAATTTTCTGATGATGTTATACTTCAGCAGTCTGCTCCACCTTCATCCAAGCACTCTCGTCAATCCTCGAACGTGCCAACCCCATTGTCTGTCTCGGGTAGCGAAAGAAATACAGCCTTTACCGATCTACAGCATGCCCCACCAACAATCTTAAGGATTCTCAGTATTGATGGAGGGGGAATCAAAGGGATTATCCCTGCGACACTTCTTGAGCACTTAGAGAAAAAATTGGGGGGGCCGATTTCCAATTATTTTGATATTATTGCTGGAACATCGATTGGGGGGATTTTTGCATTGGCAGCAGCCACACCAAAGCGGATTTCTAGGGCCGCCTCTCCAACTGCACAAAATAATAATCTTTTTAACATGGGGGATTTGTCTCATATTTGTTCCAATTATGGATCTGTCGTGTTTGATCCTGCATGCAGCTGTTTTGGGTTATGCAAACCACAGTACAATACCGATAAGTACGAGGATTTCTTGAAAGAATTGTTTGGGGACCGAACATTACGATCGGGGCTTTTGTCGGATGTCGTGGTGGTGGCTTATGATACAAAACATGCAAGGCCCGTGCTATTTAATACGTTTGACATACCGGAAGATTTTTATTTGCGTGATATAGCCAGGGCCACATCGGCAGCCCCAACCTATTTTCCACCAGCAACAGTCCGGGGTGTGCCACGGCAATCCGATGGAAGTATGAGATCATCCGATTCTGAATCACCAAACAGAGCGAATCAATATACGTTTGTTGATGGTGGGCTTATTGCCAATAATCCAATGCTTGATGTTATAGCGCTTGCTCAAAAATATTATGGCGCTGTGGATCGATATACGGTTGTTTCATTGGGGACCGGCGAAAGATTTGATCCAATTCCTGATGCTGATATTATGAATGCTGGTACGGTTGGCATGGTGCGACATATCATAAATCTCTCCATAAATGG
The DNA here is from genome assembly GCA_026400645.1 of Alphaproteobacteria bacterium. Taxonomy (NCBI): domain Bacteria; kingdom Pseudomonadati; phylum Pseudomonadota; class Alphaproteobacteria; species Alphaproteobacteria bacterium. The sequence continues at coordinate 15,081 of JAPLOP010000029.1, forward strand.
ACGCACCGAATTAACGCACGAGGGTGTAAAGGCCCTGCTTCCTGAGATTCCGCTTCCTACTGGCCAAACGTTTCGTCAATACTATCGATTCCAACCAAGGCTGGATACATCCAGAGACACCATGGATAATACGGACAGTACGCATGTTGATTATCTTGAATCAATTGCTCGAGATTTTTATAGTGAGAGGGAGAGTCAATTCGATCAACTTGTCAGCGAGCTTCGCTTACCCAGGACTAAGCCAGTCAGACTTTGAGCCTAATAACCCCAGTTCGGCGTAAGAATCCCTAAAAGCCTTATTGTGCCCAGCATCTTAAGGTCTGGATTCCTTTGTCGGGCTGCGTCCTCCGCGCAAAGACGTCGTTGCGAGGAGCGGAGCGACGAAGCAATCCAGGATTGTCTCAGGAAAAGACATGGTTTTGGGGATTATTACATCAAGTTCGGGCTAAACAATCTTGATAAAAAGAATGGGATGAATAAAAAGTCATTAAACCGTTTTTCAAATTGAGGGGCGGTGTCTAAAATGCCGATGACATATTCGAATAGGCGCTGCTTGGCAAAACGACGACCGATCCCCAATAATTGACAAGACCAGCAATAGATTGTTCAAAATGGTCATAGTCAAAGGATTTGCAAATAAAACCCGATGCACTATTTTTATAGGCGTTAACCATTGCCTGTATGCTGATGCTGTTTGTCAATATAATGACGGGTATTTCTTGGATTTCGCGATCCCGTTTTATTTCTTTTAAAACGGTATGGCCGTCGCGTTTTGGAATATTGAGATCCAGCAGAACAAGATCGGGTCGCGGAAAATCAATGCTGACTGATCCATGACGTAAAAAATCTAGGGCTTGGACACCATCATGGACGCAAAAAATGTTGATTTTTATGTTGGCGCTTTCAAGCGCTCTTCGGGCAAGAAGTTCGTCAGCCGGGTCATCCTCAACCAATAAAATATTGAGCACCGTAACCGCATCCTGGCTGATAGTCCCAAGGTTAAGGGAATCAGATTTTTTCCCCTGATGTTGGAATCCATCAAAAAAGTAATGAGAGCTAACCCCGTAAAATTGGCCTATTTGAAAAAGGATGCTTGCGGAAATTCGGCTTTGCGCTTGTTCATATTTTTGAATTTGCTGGTGCGACACGCCCAATTTCTCCCCCACTTGCGCCAGGGTTAGGGCAAGCTTTTGGCGTTTTTCTCGTAAGCGTTTTCCGACAAAGATGTCAATTTCTTTTAACGCGCCTAAATTTTCCATAAAACTATTCCTGTTTCTGTGAGGTTTTGTTTGGCGAGGTAGACGGTAATGTAAAATAAACAGTGCAGCCATTCTCTGTGTTGGATTGAATGTATATTTCTCCCCCATGATTTTTCACTATTTTTTCACACAAAGCCAGTCCAATCCCAGACCCTTCGTATTTTTCTTTGCTATGAAGACGTTCAAACATTAAGAATATTTTTTTATGATAAAGTTTTTCTATGCCAATCCCATTATCTGCCAGGGCAAATTGCCAAAAATCCCCTTTTTGTTCTGCGGTAATTTTGATCCTGGGTGGGTGCGTGGATCTGAATTTTAAAGAATTACCAATCAAATTTTGAAAAAGCTGAACCAGCTGGGCTCTCTCTCCATAGATACATGGAAGTTTTCCATATTCTAGAGTGGCGCCAGTTTCTATGATTTTGGCCGAAAGAATATCCCTAACATTGTCAATAATATCATTAATGCAAACGACTTTGCTGGTAAAATTATTTTTGTTTGAATTGATAATCGAATGTTCGATCAGGTCATTGATGAGCGTTTCCATATGATGGATACTTTTCTTGATAAAACCCAGGTATTCCTGGGTTGTTGCATCCATAGTGTTTGCGTTGTGTTTTTCGATCAGGTGAAAAAAATTGGCAATGGTTCGCAATGGCTCGCGTAGTTCGTGTGAACAAACAAAGGCAAATTCTTCTAAGGCTTGGTTGGATTGCGATAATTTATTGACCATTTCGTATATTTTTTCATCCGATCGTTTTCTGTCTGTTCTGTCATCAATGAAAATGACAAGTCCGCCGATTTCATCGCTGGATGTGTTCCAGGGGATTATTTCCCAGGTAAGGCAGTATGCTTTTTTCCCATCTTTTTCCATGCCACAGACAATTGTTCGATGATCAAGGCAGCGCTCGCAATCCGCTTTTAGTGCGGGGGGTAATTTTGAAAAAAAATCTTCTGTCGGGGAAATTTCTGATAAATCATGAAGCTGGGACCATCGTTCGTTGGCATAAAGACGATGCATATCTTGATTCAATACGGCCACTGCAGACGGAATATGTTTGACGATTATAGCCAACAGTTCTGTTGTTAATTCCGCGTTTTTCATGATGCCGTTTTGTTCCCTTGATTAAACAATGTTGTTGCAAAAACGTTTACGCTGACAACCAATATCCCTATCACTGCGCTGGTTTTTTAGCAAAGTAAAAAAATATTCTGACCTTGAGTATTCGTTTTTTTATTTTTTAAGCAGGCATCCTTGAAATCACCCCTATTTTATTGACAAATTTATCATGGAGTGAGTCTGGCTATTGCCTGAGTATATCTAAAGCTCTTGAAAAAGGTGAGTTGAAAACATATACCATATTCAACTTATAATAGAATTGTGGGGAGCATTACAACCTTTTTTACCATATAAATGACAAAAAAATTGTTAGTGTTACTTCGGGTATGGGTAAATCAAAGTATTCTAAATGTTTAAAAAAATTTTATGGAAATAAAGAAAGGTTGGGAGTGAAAAAAAGAGAAATTATCTCAAAATTTCAACCGCTGAATTGGCTATAGATACCGAGAGCTCGCCTTTATATAATCATACCCTGTGACAAGCGTCATGACTGCGGCTATCCACAACAGGGCTTCACCTGTGTTCAATACGAATTTGCCGATGTCGGGGACGCTGCCCAACAACAAAAGTGAAATGGAAATCATTTGAACGGCTGTTTTCCATTTGGCAAATTTAGATACCGGCGTATGGACGTTCATCTCGCCCAGGAATTCACGTAAGCCCGAGACCAGAATCTCGCGACATAAAATCACAATAGCGGGCATTAAGGCAAAATGGCTAATTTGATCGAATCCCGCCAACAGAAATAATGTTGATGCCACAAGTAATTTATCGGCAACGGGATCCAAAAATTCCCCTAGCTTGGAGGTTTGCGACCATGCTCGCGCCAAATAACCGTCCAGAAAATCTGTTATGCTGGCAAAAATAAAGATGAACAAAGATGCCCATTTGCCCCAGGTGCTGTTGGTATAGAATGCAAAAACCATGACAGGAATTAATCCAATGCGAAAAGCCGTCAATATGTTGGGGAGTGTATTTAGCATTTGTGGACAATCAGTAACCGTTCATTTCCTTAATACTAGCGCACCCATTCCCATTTGTTAACAAATTACTGCGCATGAAAAAAATTATAAATCTTTAGGGCGATTTGTTCGTGAATCCCCTCCACAAGCTGTAGGTCTTTTAGGCCCGCTTTCGATACGCCTTGGGCTGACCCAAAATGGTGCAGCAGCTTTTTCTTGCGCGTTTTGCCGATGCCTGGGATATCATCAAGCGTGGATTTTGACAGATTTTTTTCACGCTTTTGACGATGGGTCCCAATCGCAAATCGATGGGATTCATCGCGCAGACGTTGTAGAAAATACAAAACGTGACTGTTTTCCTCTAATGAAAAAGGATCTCGGCCCCGCATAAAAAACCGTTCTTTCCCGGCATTACGATCGGGACCCTTTGCGATGGCCACCACGGGGACATCGATGCCAAGATCGACCATAACATCCAAAACAGCTGTTAGCTGCCCCTGGCCCCCATCAATCAGCAGTAAATCGGGTCTTTGGCTGTCATCGATCGCCCTCAGGCGCCGCCCCAGAACTTCTCGCATCATGCCATAGTCATCCCCTTTTTCTCCGCATTCCCCCTTGATGGCAAACTTGCGGTATGATTTTTTGTCGAACCCCTGTTGGTTGGCGACAATCATCACGCCATAGGCATTTTTCCCCTGCAGGTGACTGTTATCATAAACCTCGATTCGTTCGGGAATCTTGGGCAGGTCAAAAATGGTGGACAGTTGGTGAAAAAGCCGCTTAAAGCTTAATGATTCCGCTTGTTTTCGTTCTATGGTGCCCTGTGCGTTGGATGATGCATGGTCAACCAGCTGTTTTTTGATTCCTTGTTTGGGGATTTCCCAATGGGTGGATTGAGTGTGGCGTTCCCTTAATGCGTCCTTGATCAGGTCCAATTCGGTTGGCTCGGCACTCAGCAGAACTACCGGGGCAGGGGGGCGATTTTGGTAAAACTGCCCCAAAAAGGCTGCCAAGCTTTGTTCGACGGATTCCCCCCCTCCGTTCGTTAAGAAAAATGATTCCGTTCCAAAATTGCATCCATTCCGGAAAAAGAAAATCTGGGCGCATGTCAGGCCGCCTATCTGGACGATGGCCACAATGTCAGCATCTTTTATATCGCTGACGTTAATGCGTTGGTGTGATTGAATCAATGTTAGCAGTTTTATTTTGTCGCGATAAAGTGCAGCCTGTTCAAACTGCAAAGCTTCGCTTGCTTGGTTCATGCGGTCCGCCAATTGCCGTTGGACAAGATCTGCCTTGCCCAACAAAAAATCTTTGGCATGGGTGATCGATTCTTGATACGTTTCGACCGAAATTTTCTGAACACAGGGCGCTGTGCAGCGTTTTATGTGGTATTGCAAACACGGTCGGTGGCGCTGCGCGAAATAACTATCCTGGCAATTGCGAATTTGAAATAACCTTTGCAGTGTCAAAATGGTTTCGTCCACGGCAGCAATATTCGCAAACGGTCCGAAATAATCCCCTTTTATATCTTGTGGTCCCCGATGTTTTGTAATGCGCGGAAAGGGGTGGTCTTTTGTGATTAAAATATAGGGAAACGATTTATCGTCTTTTAATAAAATATTAAAGGGCGGTTGATGTTTTTTGATCAGGTTGCATTCCAAAAGCAAGGCTTCGGTTTCTGTGTGTGTAACCAAAACCTCGATCCTGTGGATTTCCGAAACCATCCGCTGTAGGCGATTCGTTAATTTATTGGCCAACGCATAGGACAGAACGCGTCTTTTTAAGTTTTTTGCTTTTCCTATATAAAGGATCTTTCCACCCGCATTGATCATTCGATACACGCCGGGAAGGGCTGGCAGTGTTCTAACGGTTTCTTTGATGCGTTTAACACCTAAAGATAGAGACGGTGGTAATAGATTCATGGTCTGTAATATGGATGTTAACGATTTCTTAATGTTTCTTGGGTATGGTTACATCAAACAGGCCTCCAAATAAACTGAAAAATGAACAGAAATGACCAAGGAAGCCTCCGTTAACACTTTGTTAACTGTTATCCACGAGTTCTGTGGATAACGTTGTGGACAAAAAGGTACACAAGGCTCTGGGGCCAGCAAAGCCCATGCTCCCAAGGGTTTTGCCTAAGTTTTGTGCCCTTTTTAAGTCATTGATTTTAAAGGATTTTATTTTTGTTGATATTCGCTTCACAAGTGTGCTATTTATTTCAGTTCACTGATTCACATGCATTTTATTTATCGAAAATTGTGGATAATTTTCCGCCGAACAGTCGGTCCTTTTCCGTTCCTAGGGAGTGTTTTTTATGATAGGACTAGTCCAACAAACGAAATTATCTGGGGATGATACGACGGTGAGCGCGTCAGAATCAGCGCGTCAGGGCAAGCCATCGTGGATCAGGGTCAAGGCCCCCACATCAGACGGGTACAGAGAGACCGTCAAGTTGGTCCGGGATCATAATCTTCATACCGTTTGTGAATCGGCGGCCTGTCCGAACATTGGTGAATGTTGGGCTAAAAAGCATGCAACGCTGATGATCATGGGGGATGTTTGTACGCGGGCCTGTGCGTTTTGCAATATAAAGACTGGACGCCCGAATCAATTGGATCCGCATGAGCCAGAGCGCGTAGGGGAGGCGATTGCCAAGATGGGATTATCCCACGTTGTTATCACGTCCGTTGATCGGGATGATCTGGATGATGGTGGCGCCAATCATTTTGCCCAAACCATCCGGGAAATTCGGGGGCGGAATCCCAATACCACGATCGAGGTTTTGACTCCAGATTTTCTGCGGAAGGCGGGTGCGCTGGAAATTGTCGTTGCGGCAAAGCCTGATGTCTACAACCATAACCTGGAAACGGTTCCACGTTTGTATCCAACGGTTCGCCCTGGGGCACGCTATTTTCATTCATTGCGATTGCTGGAAAAGGTCAAGCAGCTTGATCCCGAAATTTTTACAAAGTCAGGATTGATGGTGGGACTTGGTGAGGATCGAAATGAGGTTTACCAGGTGATGGATGATTTGCGGGCGGCAACGGTGGATTTTTTGACGATTGGCCAGTATCTGCAGCCAACTCCAAAGCATCACCCCTTAATGACCTTTGTGACGCCGCAAGAATTTAACGAATATGCCACAATGGGCAGGGGAAAGGGATTTTTGCTTGTGTCGGCATCGCCCTTAACCCGATCGTCTTATCATGCTGACAAGGATTTTGTGAGCTTAAGGGCAGCCCGATTAAAGCAGATACAAGATTTGCAGCTCGTGTCAGCATAAGGGATGTCCGTTTATTCTGAAACACGAACCCTGCCATATTCGGCTGAGTATTTATTTGGCTTGGTGGCGGCGGTGGATACGTACCCATTGTTTCTGCCATGGATCCTTGGTAGCACTGTTTACAACCAATCTCCTGGCCAATTTGATGCTGATTTGGTGATTGGATACAAATTCATCCGACATCAGTACACATCGCGCGTTAGGCTTTTTCCATCCGATAGAATCGAAGTCGACCATATTTCGGGACCGTTTCGATATCTTAAAAATACGTGGACCTTTGCGCCAAAATCATCTAGTGATGCCCCATCCAGGACAGAAATTTCCGTTCATATTGACTATGAATTTAAAAATATCTTCCTTCAGAAAGCATTGGAGCCCGTATTTGATCACGCCAGCCGACAAATTATTGGCGCATTCGAAAGACGCGCATTATTGCTCAATCTAGTCGGTACGGATCGTCGCTAAACAGGGGGTGCCCATCGTCATCGACCCACACGGTTATATAAGCGAAATAAACCCACATCGGTCCTTTAACTTTAAGGTGTGGGTTGTTTCCTTTTTTAATAATTGATCAATTTTATCTGCCGCATAAGACGGCGTGGTGCCCAATGCCCACACGGCAAGATCGCTTGGTGCAGACAATCGAACGCACCCCGACGAAAGGGCCCTGCTTGTTTTTTGGAACAATTTTTGGTCAGGGGTGCTGTGCAAATAAATGGCATGCTTGTTATCAAGGTTAAATTTAATTGCCCCCAAGGCATTATGTTTCCCAGGAAGCTGACGCACACGATAGGGGAAATACTGCATGGAAACGTGGGCCCAGTTGACATCGCCGCCGTACAGGGGCTGCCCATCGGAATCGGTCACCACATATCCATGATTGTCCAGATAGCTTGGGTCATCCAGAACCCGCCTAAGCTTGTCCCTTACAAATATGCTGACAGGCACACCCCATGACGGGTTCAGCGTAACGCTGTTCATCGTACTTTTGAATACAGGGGTTTGGCGACTGCGCATCCCAACAATCACCGGCTGACTTAGGATAGCTTTGTACCCCTCCATCGCATAGGCTTGGTATGTTGGGATGTTGACCAAAACATATCGTTCGCCCTGATTGAATTTTAGCTTCCCCAGGCGATCCAGATTGAGTTTGATTTTCCGGATTCGTTCCTGCAGCGACATATTAAGGGCTGTGCATGTTTTTTTCCCAATAATGCCATCGGGTTCTATAAAATGGCGCAGCTGAAACTGACGGATTGCCTTTTCAAGCGGGGCGTCATAAATGGGGTTTGTGATGATATCTTTGCTTTCGACCAGAAATCCAAGGCGCTTGAGCTGTTGTTTGGTGGTGCTTAAAGCGGGATCTTTTTCACCCAATCGAAACGAATGCTGCAGACACGTCCACTGTGGCCAGGGTGATGAATCGTCGGCGATGTCTTTTTGATATTTCTCTATAAGCAGCGTTAATTTGTGGGCTTGTGGAAATGGGGGTGCGGCAGACAGCACCGGTGAAGTCTGTGAAAAAATGGCCAGAATAATGAGAATAGGATATATCATTCCACCATTCTAACTGTTCACAAACGATAAAGGAATTAATGAAATTTAATGTGATGGCGTAACCGAATCATTCCCATCAGGTTGAGCATCATCAAAAATCCCCCAGACAGACTCATGATCAGCATGACCTTGTTTTGATCAAAGAACGAAAAAAAAGAAAACGCAAATATGGCATAGGCAATATAGATTGTCCGTCCCCATTTGGGGGCTATGAATGCTGAGCTTTTGATCCCAACAGAAAAATAAGCAATAATGGTCGTGAATCCCGCCAAAAAGAAAAATATGGCCATGAATGTTTCTATATAGGGGAAATGCATCCCCAAAGCCTTTGTGATAAATTCAGAGGGTTGCATTTTGTCGGTTCCATGCCAAACCTTGGTTACCAGAACAACCAGCATGCTCATCGTGCAGATAATCGTATCCGTAGCTAGGGCAAAGACTGCCATGCGGGCCTGTTTTTCAGGGTGCTGGGTTTTTGTTTCCGCCTGGATTATGGAATCATAGCCGATCCCGATGTCCCCCGAATAAACCGCCTGGGCAATCCCTTTCTGGGCAGCCAAAACAAAGGTACTGCCAGCAAATCCACCAACTGCAGCATGTCCATTAAAGGCAGAATGAAACACAATGCTTAGGGTATTGGGGATTTCTGAGGCATGGTTCACCAGAACCCACAGGCACATAATGACATATATAATGATGAATACGGGCATAAGAATGGTGCAAATAGTCGCTAATCGATTAATGCCCCCAAGGCCCGTATAAAGTGTAAATGCAAGCAAGCCAATAATAACAATGTGTTTATCGATGGCAAAAAACTTGACCACTGTATCGGTGATAATCAAAAATTGAACGACTTCTACGCCATAAATACACAAAAGAATACTGACAATCAGGGGAATGTATCGATTGCGAAAGGCTTCTTTCAGGTAAAACATAGGGCCACCATCATATCCGCCCCGGCCATTGGGGACACGAAAATGCACACCTAAATAGATCTCTCCATACTTGATGAGCATGCCGCAGAATGACGCCACCCAAAGCCAGAATAATCCACCCGGCCCGCCAATCATCAGGGCCATGATGATGCCAACCATATTGCCCAGGCCAACCATGCCACCAACCGATGCAAAATAGAGCTTTAAGGGGTGAATGCCATCATGGCCTTTTTGGGCTGATTCATGAAGATCGCGGATACATTTTCTTGGGCGTTTTAAGGTTCGGAACTGGAAAAAATTTGACTTAATTGTAAAATAAATGCCGCATGCGATGATTAGTGTGAAGCCTATATAGCTCCAAAAAAATGAGTTAATGATTTCTAACGTTTCAAAAATATTATCTAACATAGTGCTGCTCAAATGTTCCGACGAAATGACTATAGGCGATGTGGAGGGGGTAAAATAATAGTTCTAGCGCTTGCTGCGCTTGAGACGGGGGCTTTTCGAGTGCACTATGAGGGAGAATCTTTTAAACATGTCTTGTATACTACGGATAAAATTCAAATGAATCAAGGGTTATTGCATGATCCAAAAAAACCTTAATGATGTCCTTGATAAGGTGCGAACGCTCTATCCGGCAGAGATCGACTTGACGTTGGATCGTCTGTTGACCCTGTTAAGCAAGCTAGGCAACCCCCACAGACGGTTGCCCCCTGTTATTCACGTTGCCGGCACAAATGGCAAGGGATCGACGATCGCGTTTTGCCGCAGTATTTTAGAGGCAGCGGGGTACTCCGTCCACGTTTATACATCCCCCCATCTGGTTGTGTTTAACGAACGTATCCGCGTTGCCGGTAAGATTGTTGATGATCAGCGGTTATATGATGCCCTGTCCACGGTTGAGCGGATAAATAACGGCGCCCCCATCACGTTTTTTGAGGCTACAACAGCAGCGGCGTTTCTGTTGTTTTCGGAAATTCCGGCGGATATTGTTTTGCTTGAAACGGGTCTTGGGGGGCGGCTGGATGCAACCAATGTGATTGAGTCTTCCTTGATCAGTATTATCACACCAATTTCTTATGATCATCCAGAATACCTGGGGAATACGTTGGTGAAAATTGCTTTTGAGAAAGCGGGCATTATCAAGTCAGGAACGCCGGTTGTTATTGCGCCCCAACCTGACGAGGTCATTCAGGTTTTGTTGGATCAGGCTGCCCTTAAGGATTCTCTGGCTTATGTTTGTGGTCGGGATTGGGATGTTCATTTATTGCTTGGCTTTCCGCCGCCAAACTTGACTGGGGCGCATCAAACCTTGAATGCCGCCACGGCTGTCAAGGCATTGACGACCCAGGCGTGTCTTCCTGTGACAGCGGATGCCATTGCAACGGGGTTAACGACGGCGGATTGGCCCGGGCGCCTGCAGTGTTTATCAAATACTATACCCAATGAATTTCGAAATCTGGATTTGACAATAAGGACCGAGCGCCCCGAATGGACCCCAGGGTGTACAGAGACGTACATGAGGACGCGAGGCTCCAAAATTTTCGAAGATCAGAGTTTGAAAGGCGAAGGGTATAATGGATATGAGGTTTGGGTTGATGGAGCCCATAACGTTGGCGGGGCAAAAGCCTTGGCACAGCATTTGGCTGCATGGAAACAGGAATCCCCAGCCCCAATTGTTGCCATTATCGGGATGAAGGCGCGTAAAGATGTTCGGTCCTTTTTGGCGACGCTAAAACCATTTATTGATCGGGCTGTAATGATTCCTATACCGGATACAGATAATGGGGAAAATTACGATCCAAAATCACTGGCAGAGCTTGCGGCATCCCTTGGGATTCTTGCAACAACTGCAACGAATTTTGATCAGGCCGTTGATTGTATCAAGCGATCTTATCGTCCGCCCTGTCGAATGATTCTAACGGGGTCACTTTATCTTGTTGGGCATATCTTGGCGGAGTCTGTCGTTAAGCCAGGGTGACAGTTCGCTTGGAATCAATTCCTGAGCGTCGAATGGTTTTTGCCCTGGAAATGGGGGTTTAAATATAGTGTCTGCAATTCGGTTGGCATCCCCGCCCTTGACTGTGTCGGGGATAAAAATAACGACTGTTTCATTTCCTTGGGCATCCAAAACGACCCAGTGTTCAATCTTTTTGACTTTTCCTGTCAGGGGATAAAGGCTGAATACAAGTGTTAACGACATCCCACTTGTATCGTTGGGGCGTTCCAAAATGATTTTGGCATAGGCATTATTGGGGGTGCCGGTTATTTCTTTAACGTGCAAATCTTTTGTGAAGGATATTTTTTTTGACAAAATAAATGCAGCCGGCGTGCTGTCCAGGGGGTAGCTTGATTCCTCTGTCATTTGACCGGCTTTTTGGTTTTCTGTGTTGGGGGCATACAAAACCAATTCATCCCCGCGGGTTACAATTTTTTGACAGTCGTAATCCAGTCGTAATTTCCCCCATTCCTTTAAAGATAGGGACCGTTTCAGCCACAATCTGCCAGGGACAACGGTATGATCGGGGTTGAGCTGAACGAAATCAGCCGTCAAGGTTAGTAATCCATTCAAATAACCCTCTATGTTGTTTTGAAGATCTTTTTTGGTCGTTTGTTGCCCTGATGCCATCAGCGCGGGGCAGAGAAACATAGCCATTAAAAGGATGGTGATAAAGCGATAATTTTTGATCATTATTATGGGAATTCGATTAGTGCGTTCCAATAAGCACGACAGTATAGGATTTCCGTGATTGACGCCATTGGAAAACTAAAAAATCACCATCTTTTGATTTTATTTATAACAAAGAAGATGAATGATCAATGGTAGAATAATTAATAAATTAACGCAATTTTAATAAATTTTGTATACTCTATATATATGTAATACCGTTTTCAAAAAAACTCAGTGGGTTTCCTGGATGGCCACGCTCTCTGCGATCGCTCGCCATGGCGACGTCATTGCGATGAGGGCGAAGCCCATTGAGCAATCCAGAACTCATGAAGATTTATTGAAAATGGCATCAGTATGTAATGATTTGTAAAATTTTGAAATCTTGCTGACCAACGCAGCATTAAATTTAAATTAGGGGAGCGTATGAAAAAAATTGCAATAATGGTAACCGCTTTGATGGTTCTATCTGGATATCAAAAGGGTGACTGCAGCGTGCCAAGTGGCGGTTTAATTTCCGGAGGTTCACAGACGATAGCAAGGGTGCCTTCAGCCTCCAATGACGAACAAAATGGTTTTTCTTTTGATGAAATGGCTCCTCCTCAACAAGATAAGCTGAATCAAATTTTGAACAAGTTCATCAAAATTCACCCCGATTTTACAGATCTTTTATTTTTGACCAGTTTGATCGATTCTCAGGATATCCCTAAAACGCTGTTAGCTTCCTTTAAGAACAAAGGTATCGCAACCAGCTTTGCCTATAACCTTAAAATCTATTCCCTTATTTCTGACAATCCCTTGGTGTCTTTTCAGAATGAGGGTGTTTTTATAATGCACCGCAGCACCCAGGAAATGGTTTTATCATACCTGATGGAAAAATTAAGTGTGGAGCAGAGGGAGCAGTTGATGCAGAACATTGTTGAATGTTTGGTTAAAAATATGGCCGCTCTAATGAAAGACGAGTCAACAACAAGCTGCGATATCCTCTCTAGGCATGCCCTCTCCTTGCTTGGTCATAAAAACTTACTCAGTCCAGAATCAGAAGCTAAAGTTATGATCCCCTTGGGCAATATGCTGAAATACCCTGTTGGGAACTATGAACTGGCCAAGACTGTTTTAAGGGAGGTCGCGGATATCTCTCAAAGAAATGGGGATAATAAGGGGGCCGCCAAAGCGTTTGGATATTTGGGGAGTTGTTACACAGAAGATTATAAACAGGCGCAATTTTTTCTCGAGCAAAGCTTAGAACTTGACAAAAGTCAAGATACCGAAAGCCAAGAAATCAGGGCTTCCAATTTTGTGTACTTAGGAATTGCTTTGAAAAATCTTGGTGAGTATACAAAATCCTTGGATTGTTATGAACGAAGCCTCGAATTTTGGAAAAACAATAAAAATGATGGTAAAATCGCCCGGACCCAAGTTTATATGGCCATGACCTGCGCTTCCCTTAAAGATTTTGAAAAAGCCAAATCCTTATTGATCAATAGTCTCTGTGCGCCAAGATAAGTCGCACCAATCTTGCGGGTGAAAGTCCCGCTGTGGAAGGGAAAGCCAGTCCCACCACATAGCGAGTCTTGCGTCTCTCAAGGTAACGACAGAGTCGAAGCGTAGACAGCGAAACACTC